>JASLFM010000175.1 GCA_030150585.1 Acidovorax sp. | reverse complement strand
GCGGCGATCGCTCCCCAGGCCTGGGCGCTGGCCGCGCCGTACTTCCGCTCCGAGCGGCGGTGGCAGGCCGGCGGCCTGCTCGCGGCCATCGTGGTGCTGAACCTCGCGGCCGTTTACATGCTCGTGCAGATCAACGCCTGGAACCGCGTCTTCTACGACGCACTGCAGCAGCGCGACGCATCGGTGTTCTGGGCGCAGCTCGGCCGCTTCGCATGGCTCGCCACGGTCTACGTGGTGATCGCGGTCTACCGCTTCTACCTCACCCAGCGGCTGCAACTCGACTGGCGCCGCTGGCTCACGCGGCGCACCTTGGCGCGGTGGCTCGAAGGCAAGGCGTTCTACCGCCTCGAGCTTGCGCGCTTCCAGAACGGCGCGGCGCCCGACAACCCCGACCAGCGCATCCAGGAGGACCTCAACCTCTTCACCACCTACACCGTCTCGCTCAGCATGGGGCTGCTGAACGCGGCCGTCACCTTCGTGAGCTTCGTGGGCATCCTCTGGACCTTGAGCGGCAGCATGGGCGTCGGGCACTGGCAGGTGCCCGGCTTCATGGTGTGGATGGCCGTGCTTTACTGCGTGGCGGGCAGCGCCATCACGTTCCGGGTCGGCCGCCCGCAAGTGCGCCTGAACTACCGGCAGCAGCGGCTGGAAGCCGACTTCCGCCACCGCATGGTGCGCGTGCGCGAGCACAGCGAAGCCATCGCGCTCGACGGCGGCGAGGGCGTGGAAGGCGCACAGCTGGAGCTGCGCCTGTCCGACGCGCTCGCCAACTACCTCGACCTCGTCAAGAAGCAAAAAAACCTCGTGTGGTTCACAACGCTCTTTGGCCAGGCGGCCGTGGTGTTCCCCTTCATCGTGGCGGCGCCGCGCTTCTTCAGCGGCGCGATCCAGCTCGGCGAGCTCATGCAGATCGCTTCGGCCTTCGAGCGCGTGCAAGGCTCGCTGAGCTGGATCGTGGACAACTACAGCGACCTCGCGGCATGGCGCGCCACCACCGAACGCCTCGGCGGCTTCCAGGCCAGCCTGGCCGCACAGGCTGCCGCGCCGGGCCTGCAGCCCGAGCCCGGCCCGCAACTGCGCGCGCGCCAGCTCGACGTGCAGTTGCCGAGCGGCGAGCCGCTGCTCGCGCACACCGCGCTCGACGCCGCGCCGGGCGACGCCATCCTCGTGAGCGGCCCCTCGGGCGCGGGCAAGTCCACGCTGCTGCGCGCGCTCGCGGGCATCTGGCCCTTCTCGCGCGGCACGGCCACGCTGCCGCGCGACGCGATGTTCATTCCGCAGCGCCCCTACTTCCCCGACGGCCGCCTGCGCGACGCCCTGGCCTACCCCGAGCCCGCCGCGCACTACGGCGACCCCGAATTGCGCCGCGCGCTGCACGAAGCCCAATTGCCCGCCCTGGCCGAGCGGCTCGACGACGAGGGGGCATGGAACGCCACGCTCTCGGGCGGCGAACAGCAGCGCCTGGCGATCGCACGGGTGCTGCTCAAGCGCCCGGCCTGGGTGTTCGCCGACGAGGCCACGAGCGCCCTCGACGGCCCCGCCGAGCAGCGCCTCTACACCCGGCTGCGCGACCTCGTGCGCGAGCGCGGCGGCGCGCTGGTGTCGGTAGCGCACCGCGACAGCGTGCAGGCCTTCCACGGCACGCGCTGGCGCCTGGAGCCCGAGGGTGCGCGCATTCGTGTGGAGCCTATGTAGGCGCCTGCCCTACCGTGGTCAGCGGCAGCGCGTGGATTTCCACCAACAGCTGCGCCAGCGCCTGCCCTACCGCCTCCACCATCGCCCGGCCGCGCTCGGCCGTGGCTGCTGCCGCGTTGCCCACGGCCCCCGCAGGCTGGTAGTCCTCGATGGCCCAGCCGAGCTTGGCGCTCTTGCCGTTGCCCAGGATGGCGTAGCGCTCGGCGCGGTCCTGCGAGGTGGAGCGCCAGGCCTGCGCGTGCTCCATGCGCACCGTGTGGGGCGCGAGGTGCAGCATCATCGACGTTTCGATCTCGCCGCCGTGGATGCCGAAGCGGTGCTCCTCGGCGCTGAACAGCGCACTGACCGCGTCGGCTACCGGCAGGCTGAACCAGCTCGCGCTGTAGACGATGAGCCCGCAGCGCTGGCGCAGCTCGCGGGCCACGATGTCCATGGGCGCCACGTTGCCGCCGTGGCCGTTGAACAGCAACAGCTTCTTGATACCCGCGCGGACCACGCACTCGCCCAGCTCCGTCCACAGCGCCAACAGCGTGGCGGGCGACAGCGTGAGCGTGCCGGGATAGGCCAGGTGCTCGGTCGAAAGGCCCAGGTTCTGCGGCGGCAGGAACAGCGCGGGCAGATCGGCGGGCAGCAGCGGCAGCGCCGCGTCGATCACGCCCTGAAGCAGCGTGGCATCCACGTGCAGCGGCAGGTGCGGGCCGTGCTGCTCGATGGCGGCCACGGGCAGCACGGCCACGACCTGCCCGGCCTGGCCCGAGGCCTGCAGCTGGGCGAAGTCGCGCGCGGAAAGGTCGGCCCAGTGGCGCGAGGGCAGAGGGTGCGTCATACCCGCCATGGTAGTTCACCATCCTCCGCAGCCAGCTGCGCAAAGCACGCGGCCAAATGCTCCACGAGCGCGCGCACGCGCGCCGGCACGAAGCGGTTGCTTGGCAGGATGGCGTTCAGCACATAGCGCTGCCCATGCCAGTCCGGCAATACGGGCACGAGGCGGCCCTCGCGCAGGTTGGCCCGGATGTCGAGCGCCGACTTGTAGACGATCCCGGCGCCAGCAAGCGCCCAGTCGCGCGCGATGGCGCCGTCGTCCACGCTGCGGTCGCCCTCCACGGCGACTTCCACGCTTTCGCTTCCGCGCTCGCCCGCTCGCTCGAAATGCCAGCGCCGCTCGCGCCGGCCGCTGATGTGCAGCGTGATGCAGTTGTGCTGCGCCAGCTCGTGCGGGTGCGCGGGCGCGCCGTGGCGGGCCAGATAGCCAGGCGCGGCGCAGGCCACGCGCTTCGCCGTGTAGAGGGGGCGTGCAACCAGCTGCGAGTCGGCCTGCTGCGCGCCATAGCGCAGCGCCAGGTCCACCGCGTCGCGGCGCACGTCCTGCACGCGGTCGCTCACGGACAGCGCAACGTGCACGCCCGGATGCCGCTGCGCAAAGGCATCGAGCCAGGGCAAAAGCACGCTGCGGCCCAGGTCGGAGGGCACCGCCACGCGCACGGTGCCGCGCAGCGCACCCGATTCCGTGAGGGCCTGGCCCGCCCCCTCTTCCAGCAGCTCCAGCGCGCGGCTGGCGTAGTCGAGCAGCGTCTGCCCCTGGGGCGTGAGGCGCATGGCGCGCGTGGAGCGCTCGAACAGCCGCGCGCCCAGCTGCGCCTCCAGCCGCTTGAGCATGGCACTGGCCGCGGCAGGCGTGACCTCCAGCACCCGCGCCGCCGCCGTGAGCGAGCCGCCGCGTGCGGTTTCCACGAGCACGCGCAGATCCCCGATATTTTCAAATTTCATTTGAATAAGATAGATTTTTTGCCTTCTTATCAAATCAATTTTGCCTGCCTACAGTGAGGGCTTCAACCACTTTCTGACCACAGGAACCCCCATGAAAGCCATCGGTTACCACGCCCCGCACGCCATCGACCACCCCGAGGCACTGCTGGACCTTGATCTGCCCGCCCCCACACCCGGCGCCTTGCGCCCGCACGACCTGCTCGTGCGCGTGCAGGCCGTTTCGGTCAATCCCCTGGACGTGAAGGTGCGCGCGGGCGTGGCGCCCACGGATGGCACGCCCAAGGTGCTGGGCTGGGATGCCGTGGGCACGGTGCAGGCCCTGGGAGCCGCCGCAACGGGATTCGCCGTGGGCGACCGCGTGTACTACGCGGGCAGCATCGACCGCCCCGGCGCCAATGCCGAGCTGCATGTTGTGGACGCCCGCATCGCCGCGCAGGCCCCCGCCACGCTGAGCGACGCCCAGGCGGCAGCATTGCCGCTCACGGCCATCACGGCGTGGGAAATTCTGTTCGACCGGTTGCGCGTACCCCGGGAAGGCGGCGCGGGCGAGACCCTGCTCGTGATGGGCGGCGCCGGCGGCGTGGGCTCCATCCTGACCCAGCTCGCGCGCCAGCTCACGGGGCTGCGCGTGGTGGCCACGGCCTCTCGGGCCGAGACGCGGCAATGGTGCCTGGACATGGGCGCCCACGAGGTGATCGACCACCGCCAGCCGCTCACGCCGCAGCTCGCGGCGCTGGGCATCGCGCAGGTGGACCATGTCGCCAGCCTCACGCACACCGCAGACTACTTCGCGCAGTACGTGGAGTGCCTGCGCCCCCAGGGCCAGATCGCCGTGATCGACGACATGCCCGCGCTCGACGTGGTTCCGCTCAAGCGCAAGAGCCTGTCCGTGCACTGGGAGATGATGTTCACGCGCTCCCTGTTCGGCACGCCCGACATGGCACGCCAGGGCGCGCTGCTGGCCGAGGTGGCGCGCCTGGCGGATGCCGGCCGCCTGCGCAGCACGCTCACGGCCGAGTTCGGCACGATCAACGCCGCCAACCTGCGCCGCGCCCACGCCCATGTGGACAGCGGCCAGTCCGTCGGCAAGGTGGTGCTGCAGGGCTTTTGACGGCCCGGGATACGCCAGGGCGAAGGGCACTACCATTGCCCCATGACCCACGACCTCTTCCGCTCCGACAGCTATTTGCGCGAATGCAGCGCCACCGTCACGGCCCTCACGCCCGAAGGCGGCGTGGTGCTGGACCGCACCGTGTTCTACCCCCTGGGTGGCGGCCAGGCGGGCGATGCGGGCGTGCTGGTGTGCGCGGATGGCCGCCAGCTCGCCATCGCCGACACGCGCAAGGGCAAGGATGCCGAGGGCCAGCCCACGGCCGACATCGTGCACCTGCCCGCGCCGGGGCAGGCGCCGCTGCTCGCCGTGGGCGATGCGGTCACGGCGCGCATCGACTGGGAGCGCCGCCACCGGCTCATGCGCTTTCACACCACCACGCATTTGCTGTGCCATCTGGTGGGCCAGCCGGTGAACGGCTGCTCGATCACGCCCGAGTACGCGCGCCTGGACTTCCACATGGACGGCGCGCTCGACAAGGACGCGCTCACCGCGGGCATCGCCACCCTGGTGGGCGCGGACCATGCCGTGACCATCGGCGCGATCAGCGATGCCGAGCTGGACGCCAATCCGCAGCTCGTCAAGAGCATGAGCGTGCAGCCCCCGCGCGGCACGGGCACGGTGCGCACCGTGCGCGTGGGCGGCGGCAGCGACGGCGACGCCGCGCAGATCGACCTGCAACCCTGCGGCGGCACGCACGTGGCGCGCACGGGCGAGATCGGCACCGTGGTGGTCACCAAGATCGAGAAGAAAGGCGCCATGTCGCGCCGCGTAGTGCTGGGCTTCGCCTGAGGAACCAAACCGCCCCTCCACCGCTCCCACCCTGCGCCATGCCCCGCCCTTTGCTGCCCACTCTTTTTTTGATAGCTGCCAGCGCGCTGTCCACAGGCGCCAGCGCCCAAATCAACCTCAAATCCTCCGCGCCCCAGGTCAGCAGCACGGTGAGCACGCCCTACGTGCGGGCCGAGTTGATCGCCCACGCCCCCGAGGGCGTGGCGCCCGGCAAGCCGCTGTGGCTGGGCCTGTCGATCCAGCACCAGCCCGGGTGGCACACCTACTGGAAGAACCCGGGCGATTCGGGCCTGCCCACGCAGTTCGAGTGGAAGCTGCCTGCGGGCATCGACGCGGGCGAGATCGCGTGGCCCGTGCCGCACAAGATCCCCATCGGCACGCTGGCCAACTACGGCTACGAGGGCCAGGTGCTGCTGCCCGTGCCCATGACCGTGGGCGGCGCGTTCGCGCCGGGGCCGCTCGCCAAGGAGGTCACGTTCCAACTGCAGGCCTCGTGGCTCGTGTGCCGCAAGGAGTGCATTCCCGAGGAGGGCACGTTCACGCTGCAGCTGCCCCTCCAGAGCACGACGGCGCTGAACGCCGCCGCGTTCGAGGCGGCCCGCAAAGCCCATCCCCAGCCACTGGCCGCCGGCCAGGGCAGCCAGGCGCGCGTGGAAGGCACCGATTTGCTCTTGCGCGTGGCCGGCCTGCCCGCCGCGCTGCGCGGGCAGAAGCTTGACTTCTTCCCCGAGACGGCCAACGTGATCGAGACCGCCGCGCCCTGGACGCAGGACTGGCAGGACGGCGTGTGGACCGCGCGCGTGCCGCTGTCGGCGCAGCGCAGCGCCAGCCCCGAGCCGCTGCCCGTGGTGCTGGCCCATGCGGGCCAGGGCTGGCGTGCCGAACTGGCCGTCGAGGGCGGCTGGCCTGCCGCGGCCGCCGCCACGGCGGTGTCCCCCGCGCTCGAGGCCGCGCTGCGCGCGAATGCGCAAACAGCGCCGCCCAGCGCCGCACCGGCCGCGGCTCCGCTCGGCACCTGGCTGGCCGCGCTCGCGGGCGCGCTGCTGGGCGGGCTCATCCTCAACCTCATGCCCTGCGTGTTCCCCGTGCTCGCGATCAAGGTCGTGGGCTTCGCGCGCCATGCGCAGGATGCGCGCGCACACCGCATCGGCGGGCTGGCGTACACGGCGGGCGTGGTGCTGTCATTCCTGCTGCTGGGCGCGCTCATGCTGGGCCTGCGCGCGGCCGGCGAGGCCGTGGGCTGGGGCTTCCAGCTGCAGTCGCCGGGCGTGGTAGCCGTGCTGGCCGCGCTGTTCACGCTGATCGGGCTGAACCTCGCGGGCGTATTCGAATTCGGGCGCATGCTGCCGTCCTCGCTCGCGGGCCTGCAGGCGCGCCACCCCGTGGCGGACGCCTTCCTCACGGGCGTGCTCGCGGTGGCCGTGGCCTCGCCCTGCACCGCGCCGTTCATGGGCGCGTCGCTCGGCCTCACGGCCACGCTGCCAGGGGCTCAGGCGCTCTCCATCTTCGCGGCGCTGGGCCTGGGCCTGGCACTGCCCTACCTGCTCGCGGCCTGGGTGCCGGCCTTCGCGCGCTGGCTGCCGCGCCCCGGCGCCTGGATGGACACGCTGCGCCGCTTCATGGCCTTCCCCATGTTCGCCACGGTGGTGTGGCTCGTGTGGGTGCTGGGCCAGCAAAGCGGCATCGACGGTGCGGCCGTGCTGCTCGCGCTGCTCGTGGCGCTCGCCATGGCCGTGTGGGCACTCACGCTGCGCGGGGGCTCGCGCGCCGTGCTCGCGCCGCTGTCGCTTGCCGCGTGCGCCTGGCTGGCCTGGTCCTGGGGCCCCCGCATGGTCGAGATGCTGCCCGCCGCCAGCGCCGCGCCGTCGGCCCAGGCCACGCTCTGGCAGCCCTGGCAGCCCGACCTGCCCGGACAGCTGCAGGCCCAGGGCCGGCCCGTGTTCGTGGACTACACGGCCGCCTGGTGCGTGACCTGCCAGTACAACAAGAAGACCACGCTGTCCGATCCCGCCGTGCTGCAGGACCTGGCGGCCAAGAACGTGGCCCTGCTGCGCGCCGACTGGACGCGGCGCGACCCCGCCATCACCGCCGCGCTCGCACAGCTCGGCCGCAGCGGCGTGCCGGTCTATGTGCTGCACGCACCGGGCAAGGCGCCCGTGGTGTTCAGCGAAATCCTGAGCGCCCAAGAACTGCGCGATGCGCTCGCGCGCCTGTGACCGTGGAACCTTGAAGGAGGCCCTGCCATGTCCATGATGCACCGCCGTACGCTGATCGCCACCGCCGCGCTGCTCGCGGCCCTGCCGGGCCTGGCCCAGGCCGCTGTCGCCGTGGGCCAGAGCGCGCCCGACTTCACGCTGCAGGACACCACGGGTAAGACCGTGCGCCTGTCCGACTTCAAGGGCAAGCTCGTCGTGCTCGAGTGGACCAACCCCGGCTGTCCTTTCGTGCGCAAGCACTACGACAGCGGCAACATGCCCGCCACGCAGAAAAGCGCGCGCGAGCAGGGCGTGGTGTGGCTCTCCATCAACTCCACCGAGAAAGCCAGCAGCGACTACCTCGCCCCCCCGAAGCTCGCCGCCTGGCTGGCCGAGCGCAAGGCCCAGCCCACGGCCGTGCTCATGGACGAGGAAGGCACCACGGGCCACGCATACGGCGCGCGCACCACGCCCCACCTGTACATCGTGAGCCCGCAGGGCGTGCTGGTGTATGCGGGCGGCATCGACAGCATTCCCTCCGCCCGCCCCGCCGACATCGACAAGGCCACCAACTACGTGAAAGCCGCGCTCGCCGACATCGGCGCGGGCCGGCCCGTCGCGGCGGCCGCCACGCAACCCTACGGCTGCAGCATCAAGTACAAGGCGCCGGCCTGACCCGCGGCACCTGCCCCGTACACTGCGGGGCATGAGCCGCACCTCCGACACCATCAGCACCCTGCGCGACCTCCTCACGCGCTGCCGCACCCTGGCCGTGGTGGGCCTGTCGCCCCAATGGCACCGCCCCAGCTACTTCGCCGCCAAGTACATGCAGGCGCACGGTTACCGCATCGTGCCCGTGAACCCGCTGGTCGCGCGCGAGGGCGGGCAGATCCTCGGCGAGACCGCCTACGCGAGCGTGACCGAGGCCGCCACCGCGCTGGCGGCGCAGGGCCTGAAGATCGACATGGTCGATTGCTTCCGCAAGAGCGAGGACATCCCGCCATTGGCCGAGGAGGCCGTGGCCGTCGGCGCGCAATGCCTGTGGCTGCAACTCGGCGTGTTCAACGAAGCCGCCGTGCAGCGCGCCGAAGCCGCCGGCCTGCGCACCGTGCAGAACCGCTGCGTGAAGATCGAGCACGCGCGCCTGTTCGGCGGCCTGGGCTGGATGGGCGTGAACACCAAGGTCATCTCGGCCAAGCGGCTGCGCCAGCTCCCTTATTGATAGCTACTGGCGCCCTTTACACGGGCGCCAGGGGCATATTCCACCTGAGAACACCATGCGAGACCACGCAAACTCCGGCGCCGACCGCGCCTTCGGCTTCGGCACCCGCGCCATCCACGCGGGCGCCCAACCCGACCCCGTGACCGGCGCGCGCGCCACGCCTATCCACCAGACCACGAGCTTCGTGTTCGACGACGCCGAGCACGCGAGCAGCCTGTTCAACCTGCAGACCTTCGGCAACGTCTACAGCCGCATCAGCAACCCGCCGGTGGCGGCGGTCGAGGGGCGCATCGCCAGCCTCGAAGGCGGCCGCGCGGCCCTGGCCTGCGCGAGCGGCATGGCCGCGCAGATGGCGGCGCTGCTGGCCATTCTGAAGGCGGGCGACCACATCGTGGCGGCCAGCACGCTCTACGGCGGCACGGTGGGGCAGTTGGGCGTGGGCTTCTCTCGCCTGGGGATTGAGACCACCTTCGTCGATCCCGCCGACCCCGAGAACTTCGCGCGCGCCATGCGTCCGAACACGCGCGCCGTATACGGCGAGACCATCGGCAACCCGCTGGTCAACGTGCTCGACATCGCGGCGATTGCAGAGGTCGCCCACGCCCACGGGGTGCCGCTCATCATCGACAACACCGTGGCCAGCCCCTACCTGTGCAACCCGCTGGCGCTGGGCGCCGACATCGTGGTGCACAGCGCCACCAAGTACATCGGCGGCCACGGCACCACGATGGGCGGCGTGGTGGTCGAGGGCGGCAAGTTCCCTTGGGACAACGGCCACTTCCCCGAGATGGTCGAGCCCAGCCGCGCCTACCACGGCGTGAAGTTCTACGAAACCTTTGGCGACTTCGGCTACACCATGAAGGCGCGCATGGAAGTCAACCGCACCTTCGGCGGCGTGCTCTCCCCCATGAATGCGTGGCAACTGCTGCAGGGCGCCGAGACGCTGCACCTGCGCATGCGCGAGCACTGCCGCAACGCGCTGGCCGTGGCGAAGTTCTTGCAGAGCCATCCGCAGGTGGCCTGGGTCAACTACCCCGGGCTGCCCGATTCGCCCCACCACGCATTGGCGCTCAAGCAGTTCCGCGCCGTGGACGGCACGCCGGGCGCCTCGGGCATCCTGACCTTTGGGGTGAAGGGCGGCGCCGCGGCCGGGGAGAAGTTCATCGACGCCTGCGAGTTCCTGAGCCACCTGGCCAACATCGGCGACGCGAAGACGCTGGTGATCCACCCCGCGTCGACCACGCACCGCCAGCTGAGCGAGGACGAGCTGGCCCGCGCCGGCGTGAGCGCCGACATGGTGCGGCTGTCGGTGGGGATCGAGGACGTGAGCGACATCCTGTGGGACATCGACCAGGCTCTGGGACGCACGGTGCGCTGAAAGCGATAGCTACATTCTCGATAGCTGCCAGCGCTTGCCGGTCAAGCGCCGATCGCCCATTGCCCCCCGATCAACAAGCCCGTACCGAAGCACAGGCACGGCAGGTCCCAGGCCTTCGCTATTTGCCTCGCGGGTTGTACACATCGCAATCGGCAGAAATCTGGCATTGCTCCATCAGACTCCTCACGGCCGAGCGGTACACATCCAATTCAAAGCCGGCCAACTCGACAGCACTGAATTTCTTGTTGTTGCTGTTGACGCTGGTGCTCGAAAAGGTGCGCAGGGGGAACTGGCCTGAATTCTTGGGAACGACCCCGGCCACGGCATATGCAGAGTAGCCGCCGTCGGTGAACCCAAAGATGCTCGAATGCACAAAGATCTGGAATTTGGCGGCGGAGTACTTCGCCACAAACTTGTCGGTGACGACATCCGAGAGCACGGAAGCACATTTCTCGATGTTGTCATTCTTGTAAGAGCAGCTGACGGAGAATTCACCCGCATGCGCTCCCTGCGCCGTTGCGAGAGAGACAACTACCGATAAAACAAATGCTGCGACCTTGGTATTCACTGCGATCGTCCTGTCTGGGGTGAGAGCGTGGAAGCGGCGCCGAATCCGTCGCGAACGCGTCCGGCTGCCCTGCACTTCCACGCGGCGCGCGATTGTAAGCAATTGGTTACAACTGGCGCCGTGCAATGGCACGCCATGCCGAGGACGTCAGAGGCCAG
>JASLFM010000135.1 GCA_030150585.1 Acidovorax sp. | reverse complement strand
CCGAACAGCATCCTTGAGAAAAAGCTCGTCTGATAGCAAGCTGTATCTCACCTGGCTGATCAGCGGACATAACTAGTGAAAGCGTATTGATCAGAAATGCCAAGAAGCGTATCGTAGTTGCTCGGCCTTAACCGGACCGGCTTCCGCAAATGCTGTCATGGAAATCCGAGCGTCGACAGCAGGCCGGGCGATCGCATCGACGTCTCATGTTGAAAGGGCGGCTCGTATGACGACTACACACAAAGTTGGCTACTTGATCGGCAGCCTCGCCAAAGCCTCCATCAATCGTCAGCTCGCCAAGGCATTGGTAAAACTGGCACCTCCCGGACTGGTGTTTACGGAGATACCGATCAAGGACCTCCCGCTCTACAGCTACGACTACGACGCCGACTATCCACCAGTGGCGCGCGCCTTCAAACAGGCTATCGCTGATGTCGATGCGCTACTGTTCGTCACGCCAGAATACAACCGCTCGATCCCCGGTGGCTTGAAGAACGCCATCGACTGGGCGAGTCGGCCTTGGGGAACAAACTCATTCACGCGCAAGCCATGCGCTGTCATTGGCGCATCGCCGGGCGCCATTGGTACCGCGGTGGCCCAGCAGAGCCTTCGTAGTGTGCTCGGCTTTTGCAACGCGCCTCAAATGAACGCGCCGGAAGCCTACATCCATTTCACCCCTGGCCTCATCACTGAAGACGGCGACGTTACCAACGCAAGCACGGCGGAGTTCCTGCGCAACTACATGTCGGATTTCCACCAGTTCATAGCGCGCGTCATGGCGGTGCTGCCACGCGATGCATGACCTCCGATACCGGCGGCTGTGATCGAGTAAGCGCTGCTTCTCGGTAACGCAGCCGTCGAAATAAACAGGTTGCGTAGGCGTTCCGGAGAGCGAGATGAATACAAGCGTTCAACCCAAGTTGGCATACAAGGGCAACGACCGGCTGCTATTCGGCATCATCATGGGCGTCATAGCGTTCTGGCTGTTTGCCCAGACGACGCTCAACATCGCGCCCGACATGGGCCGCGACCTCGACATGGACGCGAACATGATGAACGTCGCGGTGGCCGTCACCTCACTGTTCTCGGGCATCTTCATCGTGGTGATGGGCGGCTTTGCCGACCGAGTCGGCCGGCTCAAGGTCACCCGCATCGGCTTTTACCTGAACATCGTCGGCTCGCTACTGGTGGCCCTCACGCCGCACGGGCAGCTGGCAGCACCCGTCATGCTGCTGGGCCGTGCGCTGCAAGGCCTGTCGGCCGCCTGCATCATGCCGGCCAGCCTGGCGCTGGTGAAGGCGTTTTGGGACGGTCCCGGACGCCAGCGCGCTGTCAGCATGTGGTCGATCGGTTCGTGGGGCGGCTCCGGCCTGTGCGCGCTGTTCGGCGGACTGATGTCCCAGCATTTCGGCTGGCGCTCGATCTTCTGGGTGGCCATCGCAGTGAGTGTGCTCGGCCTGTGGATGATGCGCGGCACACCCGAAAGCAAGGCCGAGACGCGGGGCGCGTACCAATTCGACCTGACGGGCGTGCTGGCCTTCATGGTCACCATGGTGGCGCTGCAGGTGCTGGTGACGCAGGGCAACAAGCTGGGCTGGGCCAGCCCGGTGGGCCTGGGGCTGCTGGCGGTCACGGTGGTGTTCGGCGGGCTGTTTTTGCGCATCGAGAACAAGGCGCCGAATGCGTTCTTTGACTTCAGCCTGTTCAAGAACCCGACCTACACCGGTGCGACGATTTCCAACTTCCTGATCAACGGCACGGCCGGCACGCTGATCGTGTCGCTGCAGCTGGTGCAGATCGGCGGCGGCATGAACGCCCAGCAGGCGGGGTTTCTGACGCTGGGCTACGCGGTGGCCATCATTGCCTTCATTCGCGTGGGCGAGAAGCTGCTGCAGCGCTTCGGCCCGCGCAAGCCGATGGTCTGGGGCTGCCTCATCACGGGCCTGTCGATCGTGCTGGTGGCGCCCGCCCATCTGCTGCTGTCGGACTACAAGCTGCTTGCGAGCGTCGGCTATACGCTGTTCGGCGTCGGGCTGGCGTTCTATGCGACGCCATCGACCGATGCGGCACTCTCGAACCTGCCGGCGGCCCAGGCGGGGTCGGGCTCGGGCATTTACAAGATGGCTTCGTCGCTCGGCGCCGCCTTCGGCGTTGCGATCTCCGCCGCCCTGTTCACCGCGCTCAGCGGCGACAGCTCAAGCGTGCATTGGCTCGAGGGGGTGATCACCTTCGTCGGTCGCCAGGACAACCTGGCCGTGCGGGAGGCCGCCATCGTGGCACTGGGCTTCAACGTGCTGATGGTCGTGACGGCCATCGTCTCGATCATGCTCACGGTGCCCAAGGGAACGAAGGGGCAGGCCTGAACCTCCAACTTCTTACCGGACTTTGTTCAGATTGATCCATCACTTCTGGAGGCGTCATGAATGCTCTTGTCCAAGCCCTCGGCACTGCTGAGCCTTCCCTGATGGCCGAGCTCGAAGCGCTCTACAAGGACCTGCACCAGCACCCCGAGCTGTCCATGCAGGAAGTCCGCACTGCGAAGATCGTCGCTGACGCGATGCAGGGATTCGGCTACGAGGTCACACGCAACGTTGGCGTGACCGGTGTGGTCTGCGTGCTGAAAAACGGCGCCGGCGCGACCGTGATGCTGCGCGCCGACATGGATGCGCTGCCGATGGCCGAAAACACCGGCCTGCCGTATGCCAGCACCGTGACGGCACGCGACGCGGACGGCACCGAGGTCGGCGTGGCGCACTCCTGCGGCCACGACATGCACGTCACCTGGATGGTCGGCGCCGCGCGCATCCTGGCCGCGCACCGCGCCGCTTGGAGCGGAACGGTGATGATCGTGTTCCAGCCGGGCGAGGAAACGGCCGAGGGCGCGAGCGCCATGGTGCGCGACTGGGGCGAAGGCCGCTTTCCTAAGCCCGACATCATTCTCGGCCAGCACGTGATGGTCGGAGCGGCCGGCACGGTGAGCTACCGTCCCGGCGTCACGCTGTCAGCCGGAGACAGCCTGAAGATCCGTCTCTTCGGGCGCGGCTCGCACGGCTCGCAACCGCAGACCTCGATCGACCCGGTGGTCATGGCTGCTGCAACCACGCTGCGCCTGCAGACTATCGTCTCGCGGGAGATCGCGCCCTCCGAACCGGCGGTGCTCACGATCGGCTCGCTGCAGGCCGGCACCAAGGAAAACATCATTCCCGACGACGCCACCATCAAGCTGAACATGCGCACCTTCAGCGATGACACGCGCGAATACATGCTCAAGTCGATCCGCCGCATCTGCTGCGCCGAGTGCGACGCTTCCGGTGCCGAGCGCCCGCCCGAGTTCACGACCATCAACAGCTACCCGTTGACGGAGAACGACCTGGTCGCCACGCAGAAGCTGGCGCAGGCCTTCGAGCGCCAGTTTGGCAAGAACGCTTCCCTGGCGCCCGCGCCGGCGTCGGCCAGCGAAGACTTCAGCGTCTTTGGCCGCAGCTGGGGCGTGCCTTACGTGTTCTGGTTCGTCGGCGGTACCGACCCGCAGGAGTACGCGAAGGCCAAGCAGGAGAAGACCATCAACAAGATTCCCAGCAACCACTCGCCGAAGTTCGCGCCGCAGATCCATCCGACGCTCGAGACCGGCTTGCAGGCCATGCTGACCGCCGCCAGCGAATGGCTGGGGCCCGGTGCATGAACGTGCACGAATTGGCCCTGGCCAGCCTGAACGACCATCGCTTGTTCACGGCGCTGGATCTGGCCGGCACGTTCGCCTTTGCCATCAGTGGTGCGGTCGCGGCCAGGGACCGGGGCCTTGACTGGTTTGGCGTCATCGTCATTGCGTTCACGGTCGCGTGCGGCGGGGGCGTGCTGCGCGACCTGTGCATCGGCGCCGTGCCGCCCGCGGGCCTGACCGATTGGCGCTACCTCACTGTTGCGTTGACGGCGGCTTTGGGGGCGATTGCCGCCAGCGGACTGGTGGCGCGCCTCTCGCACCCGGTCACCCTCTTCGACTCCCTGGGCCTGGGGCTGTTTGCCGTGACCGGCGCGCAGAAGGTCATTATCTTTGGCCACAGCGCCGAGGCGGCCGTGCTCCTGGGCATGGTTACCGCCGTGGGGGGCGGTGTGGTGCGGGACCTGCTGCTCAATCGGGTGCCGGTGATCCTGCGGCGAGAGATCTATGCTTCGGCGGCGCTGGTCGGCGCCACCATCGAGGTGGTGGGGCAGCGCCTGGGGTGGGAGTCGAGTGCCCGGACCTGGGTTGCCTTGCTGGCGTGCTTCGTGCTGCGCTACCTGTCGCTGCGCTACCAGTGGAACCTTCCGCGCCCTTCCCAACACGGCGGCCACGGCGGCTGACCCCCCGCGCCCCCGGTCCGGCGCCTGGCGAAGTGGGATAATTTGGCACGGCGGCCGGGTTCACAGCCGGGCCGAATCGCTGCAAGCCCTTGATTTCGAGAGAGCTCAAGGGCTTTTCGCATTCTCTTGGCGCTGGCGACTGGGTGGCACGGCGCCTCCTTCTGCGGGCTGGATTGCAGCCCCTCCCGTTCTTCTTCATCGGGCCGTGCGGCAGTGCGGTGGCCCGCGGCATTCCATGGCTTTTCTGGCAGACACCACATTGGGCATCGACTTCGGCACTTCCAACTCGGCGATTGCGCTGCGGCGGGGGGGCGGGCCTGCGCGGCTTGTGCCGCTGGAGGGCGACAGCACGGCCATGCCCACGGCACTGTTCTTCAATGCCGAGGACCAGCGCACCCACTACGGCCGCGACGCCGTGGCCCATTACCTGGGCGGCGTGGAAGGGCGGCTCATGCGCTCGCTCAAGAGCCTGCTGGGCAGCGCGCTGCTGCAGGACAAGACGGCCGTGCACGGCGGCCTCGTGAGCTACCAGGACATCATCGCGATGTTCCTGCGCCGTCTCGCGGGTGCCGCTCAGCAGGCGCTGGGGGGCCTGCCGGGCCGCGTGGTGCTGGGGCGGCCCGTGCATTTCGTGGACGATGACCCGGAGCGCGACCGCCGTGCCGAAGAGGCGCTGCGCCAGGCTGCACATGCAGCGGGCTTTGCCGATGTGGGCTTCCAATTCGAGCCCATCGCGGCGGCGCTGGACTATGAGCAGCGGCTCACGCACGAGGCCTGCGTGCTCGTGGTCGACATCGGCGGGGGTACGTCGGACTTCACCGCCGTGCGCCTCGGGCCCGAGCGGGCGGCGCGCCACGACCGCTCGGCGGACGTGCTGGCCACCACGGGCGTGCACATCGGCGGCACGGATTTCGACCACCGCCTCAACCTGGAGCTGGTGATGCCGCTGCTGGGCTTTCGCCACCGCGGCCCGAGCGGCCGCGAGGTGCCGAGCCGGGTGTTCTTCGACCTCTCGACCTGGCACCTCATCCAGTGGCTCTACGCGCCCCAGCGTATGCGCGAGGTCCAGGCCTTGCGGCAGGACTATGCCGACGCCGCCTTGCACGGGCGTCTCGTGCGCGTGCTCGGCGAGCACTGGGGACACCGGCTGGCCGATGCGGTGGAGCAGGGCAAGATCGCCGCGTCGCAGCAGGGGGCGGACGTGCGGCTCGGCCTCGACTGGCTGGAGCCGGGACTGGGCCCGGTCATCACGCCGCAGGGGTTGTCGCAGCACCTGCAGGCCCTGCTCGCCCGCGTGGTGGACTGCGCGCGCGACTGCGTGCGCCTTGCGGGGATCGCGCCGCAGCGGTTCGACGCCATCTACCTCACGGGCGGCTCATCGGCGCTGCGCCCACTGCGCGACGCGCTGCGCGAGGCCTTTCCCGAAACGCCGCAGGTCGAGGGCGACCTGTTCGGCAGCGTGGCTTCGGGGCTGGCCTACGCGCGCTGAGTGAGTGCTATTTAATTTATAGCTTATGGCGCTTGGTACAAAAGCGCCAGCGCTCATTCAGGCGCCGCAGACCGCTTGAGCTCAAGGGCCGCTTCATAGAGCGCGTTGCGCGGCGCACCCGTGATCTCGGCGGCCAGCCGCACGGCGGTCTTCACGGGCAGCTCGTCCAGCAGCAGGCGCAGCACACGCAGGCCCTCCCCGTCGTCGCCAGCGGCAGCCACGGGGTGCAGCACCACCACGAACTCGCCGCGCGTGCGCTGCGGCCCGCCCGCGAGCCATGCGGGCAGGTCCTGGGCCGGCACGGTGGCGATCTCCTCGAACTGCTTGGTGAGTTCGCGCGCGAGCGTGACGGGGCGCTGGCCCAATACGGTCAGGGCTTCAGCCAGTTCGGCGATGCGGTGGGGCGCCTCGAGCAGCACCACGCAGCGCGGCTCCTGTGCCAGCGCCGCCACGGCGCCCGCGCGCTCGGCGGACTTGGTGGGCAGGAAGCCCGCAAAGACGAACCCGCTCTCGCCCTGCGCGGGTGCCACGGCGCCGGCCACGCTGAGCGCGGCCGTCACGCTGCTCGCGCCGGGCAAGGGGAGGGCTCGCAACCCCGCCGCCTGCACGGCGGCCACGAGGCGCGCGCCCGGGTCGCTCACGCCGGGCGTGCCCGCGTCACTCACATAGGCCACGCGCTGGCCCGCGCGCAGGCGCTCCACCACGGCCTGCGCGGCTTCGGTCTCGTTGTGCTGGTGCACGGCCAGCAACTGGGCGCCGGGGCGCTCGAGCCCGTAGGAGCGCAGCAGCGTCTGCGTGTGGCGAGTGTCCTCGCAGGCCACGGCGTCGACCAGTTGCAGTACGTGCAGCGCGCGCAGCGTGATGTCGGCCAGGTTGCCGATGGGCGTGGCGATGACGTACAGCGCACCCTGCGGATAATGCTGCGCAGACGCCGCGTCACGGGCGGCGGCGAGGGCGGAGGCGAAAGAGGCGCTCAATGGATTTCCTTGGAAAAATGCGGGCAGTCACCACGCGGGCGCGCGGCAACGCGGCGGAGGACCGCGCGCTCGCGCATCTGCAGGCCGCCGGGCTGCAGCTTCTGGCGCGCAATTATCGGACGCCGGGGCGGGGCGGCGGCGAGATCGACCTCGTGCTGCGCGAGCGCGACGGCACGCTGGTCTTCGTGGAGGTGCGCAGCCGTGCGAGCAGCGCCTGGGGTGGCGCGGGCGCGAGCATTGGCGCCGTGAAGCAGCGCCGCATCGTGTTCGCGGCGCGGCACTACCTGCTGCGTTTCGCGTCGCCGCCGCCGTGCCGCTTCGACGCCGTGCTCATCGACGGCGGGGAGGTGCAATGGCTGCGCGCCGCATTCGATGCGCAATAGCAATGGGCGCTTATGGCAGGTGGGCGTTTCACGCGGTCTTCAGCCATGCTCTGGCATGCTCGGCGGCACGGACGCGGAACCCTCGCGGGCCGCTGCACTCCCACTCCACAATAGTGCCCGCGGGCGCCCGGACGCGCACCCACGGGGTACGGTTTGCTACAAAAGGTGTAACAACCGCCGCTATCATCGGACATCCATGCTTGAGCAACGCATCCAACAGCATTTCATCGACAGCGCGGACCTGAAGTACCAGGCCGCCCAGGCATTGACCACCCCCATCACCGCCGCCGTGCAGGCCGTGCTGGCCTGCGTGACCAGCGGCGGCAAGGTGCTGGCCTGCGGCAGCGGGCCCTCGGCCATGGATGCGCGGCAGTTCGCCGCGCTGTGCGTGGCGGGCTTCGAGCGCGAGCGGCCTGAGCTGGCCGCGCTCGCGCTGAGCGAGGACTCGGCCCTGCACATGGCCCCCTCGGGCGCCATGGATGGCGAACAGGGGCTGGCGCGCCAGGTGCGGGCCCTGGGCCAGGCGGGTGACGTGCTCGTGGTGCTGTGCGTGGGCGGCAGCGACCCGGCCATGCTCTCGGCCGCCGTGGCTGCGCACGAGCGCGACATGACCGTGGTGGCCCTCAGCGGCCGCACGGGGGGCGACCTCGCAGCCCTGCTGCGCGAGACCGACGTGCTCATCTGCGTGCCGCACGACCGCGCCGCGCGCGTACGCGAAGTCCATGCCCTGGTATTGCACTGCCTGTGCGACGGCGTGGACGCCCAGTTACTTGGTGAACAGGAGATACCGCTATGAAGTTTCAAGGGACCCGTGCCACCTGCACGCTGCTGGCTGCCGCCGTGCTCGCGGGAGGCTTGTCCGCCTGCGTGCCGCTCGTCGTGGGCGGCGCCGCCGTGGGCACCATGGTGGCCGTGGACCGCCGCACGTCCGGCACGCAGCTCGAGGACGAGACCATCGAGATGCGTTCGGCGAACCGCATCTATGAAATCCTCGGGGACCGCGCGCACGTGAACGTCACGAGCTGGAACCGCCAGGTGCTGCTGACGGGCGAGGTGCCGGCGGCCGAGGACCGCCAGAAGGTGGAGCAGACGGTGCTCGGCGTGGAGAACGTGCGCTCCGTCGTCAACGAGCTGGTCGTGGCGCCGAACTCATCGGTGTCGCAGCGCTCGAACGATGCCCTGATCACCGGCAAGGTGAAGGCGAGCTTTGTGGACGCCAAGGACATCATGAGCAGTGCCTTCAAGGTGGTGACCGAGCGTGGCGTGGTCTACCTCATGGGCCGCGTGACCCAGCGCGAGGCCACCCGCGCCACCGAGATCACGCGCGGCGTGAGCGGCGTGGCGAAGGTGGTGCGCGTGTTCGAGATCATCTCCGAGGAAGAGATGCGCCGCGGTTTTGCCGCCCAACAGCCTGCACCCGTGGTGCGGGACCCGGCGCACACGGCGCCCTGAGGCCGCAGGCGCGGCGCCAGCCGCGCCCCTCGATCACGTGGGTCCTGGCGTTCAGCCTTTCTTCAGCCGCGCGATCAGGCTCGACGTATCCCAGCGGCCGCCGCCCATCTGCTGCACGTCGGCATAGAACTGGTCCACCAGTGCCGTCACGGGCAGGCGCGCACCGTTGCGCTTGGCCTCGTCGAGCACCAGGCCCAGGTCCTTGCGCATCCAGTCCACGGCGAAGCCGAAATCGAAGCGGCCCTCGACCATGGTCTTGCCGCGGTTGTCCATCTGCCAGCTCTGCGCGGCCCCCTTGCCGATCACATCAAGCACCAGGGGCATGTCCAGTCCGGCCTGCATGCCGAACGCGACGGCCTCCGAGAGGCCCTGCACGAGGCCCGCGATGCAGATCTGGTTGACCATCTTGGCGAGCTGGCCCGCGCCGCTGTCGCCGATGCGGGTGAACGCGCGCGAGAATGCCAGCGCCGTGGGGCGTACGGCGTCGAAAGCGGCTTGGTCGCCGCCGCACATCACCGTGAGCTGGCCGTTCTGTGCACCGGCCTGGCCGCCCGAGACGGGCGCGTCGATGAACTGCAGCCCCTGGGCGCGCGCGGCGGCATAGAGCTCGCGCGCCACCTCGGCCGAGGCCGTCGTGTGGTCCACGAAGACAGCACCCGGCTGCATGCCCGCGAAAGCGCCATCCGCGCCCAGCACGACCGAGCGCAGGTCGTCGTCGTTGCCCACGCAGCAGAACACGATGTCGGCGTCCTGCGCGGCCTCGCGCGGGGTTTTTGCATGCTGGGGGGCCCCAGCCCCTGCGAATTCGGCGCACCATGCTTCCGATTTGGCCGCGGTGCGGTTGTAGACGGTGACCGTGTGGCCCGCGAGCGCAAGGTGGCCCGCCATGGGGTAGCCCATGACGCCGAGGCCCAGGAAAGCGACTTTGCGTGCGGGCGCGGGTTCGTAGGTGCGAGGGTTGGTGCTAGGCATGTGCGGGGCTTTCGTACTTCAAAGAAAAAGCCCGCCCAGGGGGCGGGCGCGGGTCACGCCGGCGCGCGTCACACGATCGCGAAATGCTCGGTGCCCGAGGCCAGGTCGGTGGTTTTGGCGCGCTGGCTGCTGAGCTTGATCTGCAG
>JASLFM010000116.1 GCA_030150585.1 Acidovorax sp. | reverse complement strand
GGGTCGCAAAGTGATTCGCGAGCGTCTCCATGGCCTGTCGAATGTGCGAAGAACTCATGACGCAACCCCTTTCGGCACAGAATGGGCGCAGCGTACCGGACTTTTGAGCAGGCGCGAAGCATCGCCTGTGAAGCAGTGCAGCCGTCATGAAGGGGCCCATGCCGAGCCCCAGCTTCTGCACCAGCGGCGTGCTCACACCGAACAGCGCCGCATGCGGGCAACGCCAGCATGCTTCCCCGAAGTGCGGGAACATGGGTTACCGGGTCTCTCATCAAGGTCCTATTTTTTCCCCAACACCCGCCAAAGAAAAACGGGTCACAGCATTTCTGCTGTGACCCGTTGATTTCGTAGAAAAATGGTCGGCGTGGCGGGATTCGAACTCGCGACCCCTTGCACCCCATGCAAGTGCGCTACCAGGCTGCGCTACACGCCGACAAGACTTAAATTATATACACATTTTTGGGCCTAAAAAGAAAGAAGGGCCCGAATCTCAAATAATTCGCGGCGGACAGCTTGCGCATCGATGACATGGCCCTCGCCATCCACCTCGAAGGCCATGGAGTCGGGCGCCACCACGGCTGGGGAGGGCGTGCCAACCTCAGCCATGCCATCGGCCGGCAGCCCCTCGCGCGCGGCCTGGGCGAGTTCCTGCAGGCGGTTGCGCGCACCGCTGATCGTGAAGCCCTGGTCATAGAGCAGATCACGAATGCGGCGGATCATCAGCACCTCGTGGTGCTGGTAGTAGCGGCGGTTGCCGCGCCGCTTCATGGGCCGCAGCTGGGTGAACTCCTGCTCCCAGTAGCGCAGGACGTGCGGCTTCACGCCGCACAGTTCCGCCACCTCGCCGATGGTGAAGTAGCGTTTGGCCGGGATGGAAGGAAGCGTGGTGCCCATAGAACGCGATCGCGAACGGGAAAGCTAATTAGCGTACTGCAGTCGCGCGGACAGCGCCAGCGGCATTGCACAGCCACTGCCCGCATTACTGCCGAAAACTCACATTAGTTCACGATGCCGCATCCTGGATCTGTTCCTTGAGCTTGCTGCTGGCATGGAACGTCACCACGCGGCGCGCCTGGATCGGAATGGCCTCGCCCGTACGCGGGTTGCGCCCGGGGCGCGGGGCCTTGGTGCGGATCTGGAAATTGCCGAAGCCCGACAGCTTCACATCCTTGCCCTCCACCAGGCTCTGCGAGATCAGGTCGAAGAAGGCGTCGATCATGTCCTTCGACTCACGCTTGTTCAGCCCGATCTGGTCGAACAGCAGCTCGGCCAGTTGGGCCTTGGTCAACGCGGGCGTCTCCAGGCTCTCCACCGCAAACTCGATCACGTCGGGACTCCTAGGATTGTTCAGCATCACACGCGCAGCCTTGCCCCTGTGCGGGCCGTGAGTTGTTCCACCACCGCCTGCACGGCGGCTTCGATCTCGGCCTCAGTGAGCGAAGCGGCGTCGCTGCCGAGCGTAAGGCGCACGGCCAGGCTCTTCTCGCCTTCGGCCAGGCCGCCGGCTGCGCCCGCCTTGGGCCGGTACACATCGAACAGCACCGCGCCGCGCAACGTGGAGGGCGGCACGGCGGCCTCGATCGCGGCCATGAGCGCGGCATGCGTCACGCTCTCGGCCACGACCACGGCCAGGTCGCGCTCCACGGCCTGGTGCTTGGCCACGGGGCGGAACTCGGGCACGGGGCGCTGCAGCACGGCGTCGAGCTCCAGCTCGAACATCACGGGCGCGTGCTGCAGGTCCCACGACTGGCGCCAGCGCGGATGCAGCTCGCCCACGTGGCCGATCTCTCGGCCTGTAACGAGCACGCGCGCGCAGCGGCCCGGGTGCATCGCGGGGTGGTCACCGGGCTCGAACGTGGCTTGCACGGGCGCGAGCAGCGCCTCGACATCACCCTTGACGTCGAAGAAATCCACACCCTGCTCCTTGCGGCCCCACTGGAGCTGGTCGGCCGCGCCGTAGGCCATGCCGGCCACGCGCATGGGCTGGTGAAAGCCCTCGACGGTGGTGTCGGTGCTCTTCACGCTGGCATCGCGCAGGAACACGCGGCCCAGCTCGAACACGCGCACGCGGTCGGCCTTGCGGTCGAGGTTGAACTTCAAAACTTGCAGCAGCGAGCCCAGCAGCGACGAGCGCATCACACTCATCTGGCTCGCGATCGGGTTCAGCAGCTTGATCGGGCTCGGGTTGCCGGCCAGCTCATGCTCCCAGCGCTCTTCGACGAAGCTGAAGTTGATCGTCTCCTGGTAGCCCAGGCCCGCGAGTTCGCGGCGCACGGCAAAGGGACTGCGCGTCGATTCCAGCGGCAACTTGGCTGTGATGGGCGCGAGCGGTGGCGTGGTGGGCAACTGGTTGTAGCCCACCATGCGCGCCACTTCCTCGATGAGGTCTTCCTCGATCACGAGGTCGAAGCGGTACGAGGGCGGCAGCACGGTGACCACGCCGTCGCCTTCGGTGGTGGGCAGGCCCAGGCGCTGGAGCGCATCCACGCATTGCTGTTGCGTGAGCGGCATGCCGATGACCTTGGCCGCGCGCGCCACGCGCAGCGTGACGGGTTGCGGCTGGGGCACGTTGGCGATCTGGTCGTCCATCGGGCCGCAGGCGGTTTCGGGCGTGCCGCAGATGTCGATGACGAGCTGCGTGATGCGCTCGATGTGCTCCACGGTGAGCTGCGGGTCCACGCCGCGCTCGAAGCGGTGGCCCGCATCGGTCGAGAAGTTGTAGCGGCGCGAACGGCCCGCGATGGACTTTGGCCACCAGAACGCGGCCTCGATGTAGATGTTCTTCGTGTCGTCGGACACGGCGGTGGCGTCGCCGCCCATGATGCCGGCGAGCGACTCGATCTCGCGGCCGTCGGCGATCACGCCCACTTTCTCATCGACGGTGACGGTGTTGCCGTTGAGCAGCTTGAGCTGCTCGCCCGCCTGGCCCCAGCGCACGTCGAGCCCACCGTGGATCTTGTCCAGGTCGAAGATGTGCGAGGGGCGGCCCAGCTCGAACATCACGTAGTTGGAGATATCCACCAGCGGCGCCACGCTGCGCTGTCCGCAGCGCGCGAGGCGATCGACCATCCACTGCGGCGTCTTGGCCTGGGTGTTCACGTTGCGCACGATGCGGCCCGAGAAGCGGCCACACAGGTCGGGCGCGCTGATCTTCACAGGCAGCGTGTCGGCGTGGCCCACGGGCACCGCGGGGAAATCAAGCGCCTTGAGCGGCGCGCCGGTGAGGGCCGCAACTTCGCGTGCAATGCCGTACACCGACAGGCAATGAGCCAGATTGGGCGTGAGCTTGAGCGTGAACAGCGTGTCGTCCAGGTTCAGGTACTGGCGGATGTCCTGGCCCAACGGTGCATCGAGCGGCAGCTCCAGCAGGCCGCCGTGATCGTCAGAGAGCTTGAGCTCGCGCGCCGAGCACAGCATGCCCTGGCTTTCCACGCCGCGCAGCTTGCCCACCTTGATGAGGAAGGGCTTGCCGTCTTCACCGGGCGGCAGCTCGGCGCCCACAAGCGCACACGGCACCTTGATGCCCGCGCGCGCGTTGGGTGCGCCGCAGACGATGTTGAGCAGCGCGCCCTGCCCCACGTCGACCTGGCACACGCGCAGGCGATCGGCATTGGGGTGCTGCACGGCTTCCTTGATCTCGCCCACGACGATCTTCGTGAACGGCGGCGCCACGGGCTGCAGTTCCTCGACCTCAAGGCCGGCCATGGTGAGGGTTTCGGCCAGTTCGGCGGTGGACAAGGACGGGTTGCAGAACTCGCGCAACCAGGATTCGGGAAATTGCATAGTCGGACTCTTGAACTTCGTGCGGGGTGGCGGTCTTCAGCGGAACTGCGACAGGAAGCGGATGTCGCCGTCGAAGAACAGGCGCAGGTCATTCACGCCGTAGCGCAGCATGGTCAAGCGGTCCGGGCCCATGCCGAAGGCGAAGCCGATGTACTTCTCGGGGTCGAGCCCCATGTTGCGCACCACGTTGGGGTGCACCTGGCCCGAGCCGGCCACTTCGAGCCAGCGGCCCGCGAGCGGCCCGGTCTGGAACTGGATGTCGATCTCGGCGCTGGGCTCGGTGAACGGAAAGAAGCTGGGCCGGAAACGCAGCACCAGGTCGTCGCTCTCGAAGAAGGTGCGGCAGAAGTCCGTGAAAACGACCTTCAGGTCCTTGAAGCTCACGTTCTCGCCGATCCACAGGCCTTCGCACTGGTGGAACATGGGGGAGTGCGTGGCGTCGCTGTCGACACGGTAGGTGCGGCCCGGCGCGATCACGCGGATCTCGGGCATGGGCTGGCCGGCGTCGAGCAGCGCGCGGTGCTTCTTGACGTGTTGCACGGCAAAGCGCACCTGCATCGGGCTGGTGTGCGTGCGCAGCAGGTTGGGCGCCTCGGGCGTGCCGCCCTCCACGTAGAAGGTGTCGTGCATGGAGCGCGCGGGGTGGTCCTCGGGCGTGTTGAGCGCCGTGAAGTTGAACCAGTCCGATTCGATCTCGGGGCCTTGCGCCACGTCGAAGCCCATGGAGCCGAAGATGCGCTCGATACGCTCGAGCGTGAGCGACACAGGGTGCAGCCCGCCCTGCCCGCGTTGGCGGCCGGGCAGGCTCACGTCCAGCGCCTCGGCCTTGAGCTGGGCTTGCAGCTCGGCGTCGGCCAGCGCCTGGCGGCGCGCGTTGAGCGCGGCCTCGATGGCCTGCTTGGCCAAGTTGATGGCGGCACCGCGCGACTTCTTCTCCTCGACCGACAGTTGCGCCATGCCTTTCATGAGCTCGGTCACGCGGCCCGACTTGCCCAGGAACTGGGCCTTGGCGTTTTCCAGCTCGGCGGGGGTGGCGGCTTGCGCGAACAGTTGCTGTGCGCTCTCGACCAGGGAATCCAACTCGTTCATACCGTTGTTCTTCGACTCGTGAAATGAACAAGGGCTAGTGCCTTTTCAAGCCCTAGCCCTTGCTGTTAGTGCGCGGACAGCTACCGAACTGATAGCTGCCGATCGTGTACTCAAGCAGCCAGCTTGGCCTTGACTTGCTCCACGATGCTGCCGAAGGCAGCCTTGTCGTGCACCGCGAGGTCGGCCAGCATCTTGCGGTCGATCTCGATGGATGCCTTCTTCAGGCCGTTGGCGAACTGGCTGTAGGTCAGGCCCAGTTCACGGGCAGCGGCGTTGATACGGGCGATCCACAGCTGACGGAACACGCGCTTCTTGGTACGGCGGTCACGGTAGGCGTATTGCCCGGCCTTCATCACCGCCTGCTTGGCGATGCGGAAGACGTTGCCGCGGCGGCCGCGGAAACCCTTGGCCAGGGCCAGAACCTTCTTGTGACGGGCGCGAGCCGTTACACCACGTTTGACGCGAGGCATATGTTTTCTCCTTGTTCGTCAGTTGTTACAGGCCAGCACCGGGCAGCATCTGCGCCATGTGACCCATGTTGGTCTCATGGACAGCCACTGCACCACGCAGGTGGCGCTTGTTCTTGGTGGTCTTCTTGGTCAGGATGTGACGCTTGAAGGCTTGACCGCGCTTGACGGTGCCACCGGGACGAACGCGAAAACGCTTCTTCGCGCTGCTCTTGGTCTTCAT
>JASLFM010000114.1 GCA_030150585.1 Acidovorax sp. | reverse complement strand
GCGCCACCTCGTGCCGCAGATCGAACACATGGGGTGCGTAGCCTGCGCGGCGCAGTGACTGCGCCATGCCCAGGCCCATGGCGCCCAGGCCCACAAGGCCGACGGCAGGTTGCGATGTACTCATCCGTGATCCTTTTGCGCGGCCAACGGGCTTCCTGGGGGCTGGCCAGACTCCAGTGACGCCGGTGCCCACTGCGTCCATCGGCTCGGATACCCAGAAAGAAGTCAGAGAAGAAGTCAGAGTAAATTTATCATGTCATCATACAAATTGAAGTGGATTGCCGGTACGTATCAACCCGGGGTATGGGGGACTTGCTGAATGTTTCAGCGAGCGTGTGGCAGGCATCCCTCGACCAGCGGGCGGGCTAGGCGTGCGCCCTCGTGCTGCCAGAAGGCCGGGTCAGCCAAGCCGATTCGGCGGATCGCGTTGTCCATGTGCCGCTTGGCGGCCTCGCGCGCGGCCTGGGGGTTGCCGGCCTCGATGGCGTCGGCGATGCGGGCATGTTCGTCGGCTACCTCGCGGGCAAAGTCATCGCGGCGCGCCTCGTTGGCACGGGTGACCCGGATCGCACCTTGCAAAAAGCCATGCAGATGCTGCAGCGTACCCATGAGGAAAGGGTTGTGCGCAGCCTTGGCAATTGCCAAGTGGAACGCTACGTCCTGCGCCGCCCCGGCATGGCCGCCTGCCACGGCTTGTTGCAGGGCGGCGAGGGCGGCGCGAATGCAATCCATGTCGGCATCGGTGCGGCGCTCGGCGGCCAGGGCCGCGGCCTCGGACTCGAGGGGGCGCCGCAGTTCGGCCATGTGGATCACGGCCTCGCGCGATTCCAGGTGCGCGCCCTCGAAGCGCAGCGGCTCGGCCCCCGCCGCACGCACAAACACGCCGCTGCCCTGCCGTGAATCGACCAGCCCCAGCGACTTGAGCCGCGAAACAGCCTCGCGCACCACGGTCCGGCTCACGGCAAACTGCGCGGCCAGCGTGGCCTCGGTCGGCAGCCGCGTGCCCGGCGCCAGCCGGCCGCTGCGGATCTCGGCGCTCAGCACATCGGCCACCCGGTCTGCCAGGCGGGCGCCGGAAGCTACAGGCTGAAATCGCGGGGGTGTCGGGTCGCTCGGGGCAGGCATGGTCCGCCACTCTAACGCCTTCAAGGGGCATAAGAGGGGAATGGGTTTCTATGCTTGCCCACACAGCATTGGATGCTTTTATTTCAATAGCAAAATACCCTGGCAATGGCGTGCGCGGGCCGGTGCGACCTTGTCCGTGACCACCGGGTGAAACGATTCGTAGGCCACGAGACTTGCGGCCCAGGGTACAGCTTGTTTTGCCGGCCGCTCTTGGGTACATTGAATCGGAATGTCTGGGTTCCGTGGACTTGCGATTCCATCAGCGCTTGGCTGGCTTGGCCGTATGGGTCGAGGGCATGCCGGGGCGGAGCGGATCGGTTTTCGAGCGTCTTACTCAATGAAAGGATCTCGTATGTGCAAGGTTTCCATGCGTTCTGTTGCGATCGCCGTGGCTGTGCTCACCGGAGCCGTGTCCATGGTCGCCTGCACGACCACCAAGCCCGAGACCACGCCGGCGCAGCGTGCCGACAGCACCACGCTGCGCACGCGGGTTGTCACCACGCTGGATCGCCTGTACCAGACGGCTCCGGGCTCCAGGGAGATGGTGCAGCGTGCCAAGGGCGTGCTGGTGTTTCCGTCGGTCATCGGCGGCAGTTTCGTGGTGGGTGTGGAGCATGGCCGTGGCGAACTGCTCGTTGGCGGCAATGTGCGTGGTGAATACACGACCACGGCGGCTTCCATAGGCTGGCAGGCGGGTGGTCAGTCCAAGGCGGTGATCTACGTCTTCAACACCCAGGAAGCACTCGACAAATTCCTCAAGAGCGACGGCTGGGCCGTCGGTGCCGATGCCACTGTGGCGGCTGGCAAGATCGGTGCCAATGGCAGTGTCGATTCGACTTCCTACGATGCGCCGGTCTCCAGCTACGTGCTGACCAATGCGGGACTCGAGGCGGGTGTTGCGCTGGGTGGCTCGAAGATCACGCGGGTGACGAAGTAAGCTCTAACGCCGGGCCTTCGGCGCCCCCGACCGCGCGGGTGCCTGGGCCTGGGCCAGCAGTGGTGCACAGCGCACGTCGTCCGCTGCTGCAGGCACCGTGAGCGGCACCAGCACCAGCGCCGCTGGGGCGGCAGCCGCTGCCGCTACGGCAGCGCCTGCGCGCAGGAGCAACGGACCAGTTTCCAGCCCGGCCTGCGGGTTGGCGAAGGTGCCGCGCACGTACAGCGGAGTGCGCAGCGAGAAGAACTTCCATTGCAACGATGCAGGCTTGAGGCGCAGGTCCAATTTTTCGCTGGCCAGGTCGATCTGGCCTGTGGCCTCGACAATGGCGTCGTCCGTGCTCAGCTTCGCGGTGCGGGCCTGGGCGCGCCCGTCTTGCAGGCCGAAGTCGGCTACGGCGCAGCGCAGGTTCACTTCCTTGTCCGCGCCAAAGAGCTTGCTCACTATCACGCTGCCCAGGTTGAGCGAGGCCATGTCGAGCATCTGCGCGCTCAGCACGCCTTCGCGCACATAGAGCTTGGCCTCGCCGGTGCTGGTGGCCGCGAGCTTGGCGATGGAGTTGCCCTTGGCCTGCAGCGCGACGGCACCATCCAGCCGGCCCAGGCTTTTCTTCATCAATTCCACCTTGGGGAACAGCGCCGACAGCCTGAGCCCCTGCACCGAGCCACGCACCTGCGCACGCAGCGGTGCTCCGCCGCGCGCCTGGAGCTGGACCTGCGAGGTGATCCTGCCCTGCGCGACGCCGAAGGCCAGCGGGTCGAGCGTGAGCTGCGCATCGTCGAGCCGGGCGTGCACGCTCAGGTTTTCGATGGGCAGGTCGTTCTGGCGCACGATCTTCTGGCCGGTGAAGCGCAGGTCCAGGTCCATGGCATTCCAGCGGTCGGTGGCGAAGGGCGTGTCGGGCAGCACCTTTCCAGGGCGGGAGGCGCCGGGGCCTTCGCGCTTGTCGGCGCCGAGCAGTGGACCCAGGTCGGCCAGGCGCAACTGGCGCGAAGCCATTTCGCCCGCCAGCCTGGGGCGGGGCTCGCCGGAGGTGTAGGTCAGGTGGCCGCTCAGGTCGCTTTGCCCCACGCTGCCGCGAAAGTCGCGGTAGTCCCACACGGCTTGCCGGGGTTTGATGCTTCCCACGAGGCGGCCCGTGGTCTGGAAGGGCGGAGTGTTGGGCAGCACGATGCCGGTCAGTCCGTACAGGTCGGCCATGCTGCTGGCGCGCAGGGTAACCAGCATGTCCAGACCCGAGAGCGCGGCGGGGTTGGATAGCGTGCCCTCGACCTTGGCGGAAACGCCGCCCGCGCGGGCCTTGAACTGCAGGGGATAGTTGCCCGCATCGCCCAGCGTGAGCACCGAGCCGGCTTTGCCGGCGCCCTCAATCTGCGCATGCGCATAGCGGCCGCTGAGAGTGAAGCGCAGGCCGTAGCGCTCGTTATCGGGCAGGGTGTCGATCCGCGCCTGGACGTCGAGGTTGCGCGTCGCATCGGTAAACGCGATCCGGCCCTCGTGCAGCACGAGTTGGCCCAGGCTGAAGCTCCAGGGGGCGGAGGTCCTGTCCCCGGATGCATCTTTCTGAGGCAAATCGAATTGCCAATTTGATTTGCCATCCGCCTGGCGGACGAGCGCGACATCGGGGGCCTCCAGTGCCACGGTGTCGATGGCGATCTGGCGTGACAGCAGCGGCAGCAGCCGCAGCGAGGCGCTGGCGCGGCCTATCGTGGCCATGTCGGTGCGCGCGGCACTGAAGCCCGGCGGGTTGTCCAGCACCAGCTTTTCGGCGTTTACCGTCAAGCCGGGCACCCAGCGCCGCCAGCCGGTTTCCAAGGGGTGGGGCCAGTGCCATTGCACCGAGAGGCCACCATCGATGGCGAAGCGTCGACCCATGGCTTCACTGACCTCGGCGCTGATGCGTGGGCGCAGGCGGTTCCAGTCAAACTGGGTGAGGCCCACCCCCGCGAGCGCTGCCAGCAGGCAGGTGGCGAGGGGCAGGGCGGCTACCCAGCGCAGCCAGCGGCGCGGGCGCGCAGGTGCGGGTGAAATGGCGGTGTCTGCGGGTGCGGCGCGGCTCTCTTCTTGCATTGAAGGCCATGCTAGCCCGGCCAGATGGGAGCGCAGCGGTTTCGCGCGTGATTGCCGCCTTTGTCCTACACGGGTGCGCAGCCCTACTGGTTGCCAGGGCACTTTGGTTTGCGGACAATATCCGCATGTTCCCATTCAAAGCCCTCCAAATCACGCTCGCTGCGTAGCTGCGTCCTTTCGATGGCAATCGGAAGGCGATGACCTTCCGGCCCACAACCCCGGCAGGCATGGTCTCCCGGGGTTTTGTTTTTTCAGGTTCCACCATGTTCACGCGCACCTTCGACAAGCTGATCGCCACGATTCCCGCCCGCCGGAACGTGGGATGCGTGCGCGTGCGCCCGTGTTCCGGCCGATCTCTTCCTTCCTGAGTCAGCCCCGGTGAATCCATGCCGGGGCGGCTCGATCGTCCCGACATGTATGGGCCCTCGAAAGGGTCCGGAAAGATTCAACATGAACCGCCCCGACAACAGCATCCGCAACATCGGCATCATTGCCCACGTGGACGCGGGCAAGACCACGACCAGCGAACGCATCCTCTACTACACGGGCGAGAGCCATCGCATGGGCGAAGTGCACGACGGCGCCGCCCACATGGACTTCGATCCCGAGGAGCGCCGGCGCGGCATCACCATCAACAGCGCCGCCACCACCGTGCATTGGCGCGGCGTGCAGATCAACCTGATCGACACGCCCGGCCACATTGACTTCAACATCGAGGTGGGCCGCGCGCTGCGCGTGCTCGACGGCGCCGTGGTGGTGCTCGACGGCGTGGCCGGCGTGGAGCCGCAGACCGAGACCAACTGGCGCCTCGCAGACCGGCACGAGGTGCCGCGCATTGCCTTCGTCAACAAGCTTGACCGCGTGGGCGCGCGCTTCGA
>JASLFM010000091.1 GCA_030150585.1 Acidovorax sp. | reverse complement strand
CAATTTCCGCGCCCTGCTGCGCTACAACAACTCGGTGAACTACGCGCTGGCCGTGGGCCTGCTCGCGCGCCAGATCGGCGGCGGCCCGGGCGTCGCGGCGCCGTGGCCGCGCGACCTGGAGGCGCTGTCGCGCGCGCAGGTGCGCGACCTGCAGGCCGCGCTGAACCAGCGCGGCTACGCGGCCGGCACACCCGACGGCGTAATGGGCCCCGCCACGCGCGCGGGGCTGCGCCAGTACCAGCAGAGCATCGGCGCCGTGGCGGATGGCTACCCCACCCTGGAGCTGCTGCAGCGGCTGCTGGCACCCTGAGCGGCATGGCGGTTTTACAGTTGACAAAATCATCTATACACTCGACCCAGTCAATCAATTAGCCACCCTCCCCCATGCCCCACAATCCGCCGCCCTCCACCGCCTCAGCCGAAGCCGTACGCGCCGTGCGGCGCTTCAACCGCTTCTTCACGCGCCGCATCGGCGTACTCGACCCGTACCTGGGAAGCGACCTGTCGCTCACCGACGTGCGCGTGCTGTACGAACTGGCCCACCGGGAATCCCCGATCGCGCGCGAGATCGCGGGCGACCTCGGCCTTGATGGCGGCTACCTCAGCCGCATCCTGCGCCGCTTCGAAAACGCCGGCTGGCTCGCGCGCAGCCCCAGCCCCCACGACGCGCGCCAAAGCCTGCTGCGTCTGACCGAGGCGGGGTATGCCGCCTTCGCGCCGCTGCAGCAGCGCTCGCGCGACGAGGCCGCGGCCCTGCTCTCCCCGCTTCCTGCCGCACAGCAAGCCGCGCTCATCGAAGCCATGCAGCGCATCGAGACACTGCTCGCGCCCGATGCACCAGACAGGCCTGCCGCCACGCGCACGGTCGTGCTGCGCGATCCCGCTCCGGGCGACATCGGCTGGGTCGTGCAGCAGCATGGCGAGGTCTATGCGCGCGAGTACGGCTGGAACAGCGCCTTCGAAGCGCTCGTGGCCGAGATCGCCGCGCAATTCCTGCGCAAGTTCCAGCCCGATTGGGAGAGATGCTGGATTGCCGAACTCGACGGCGAGCGCGTGGGCTCCGTCTTCGTAGCGCGCAAATCGGCCACCGTGGCGCAGTTGCGCATGCTGGTACTGTCGCCCCGCGCGCGCGGCCTGGGCCTGGGCGGGCGCCTGGTGGACGAATGCATCGCGTTCGCACGGGCCAGGGGCTACCGCAAGATGGTGCTGTGGACCAACAGCTGCCTGACGGCGGCGCGCGCCATCTATGCCAAGCGCGGCTTCGTGCTGGTGAAGTCAGAGCCCTATGAAGACTTCGGCCAGCAGCTCACGAGCGAAACCTGGGAAATGCGGCTCTGAAGCACGGCGTCACTTCGCGGTCGCGGACCGGGCCCGGGGCGCGCGCGTCGCCAGCCAGCATAAAACTGCGCCGCCGCACACCATGGCCGCACCCTGCCAGAAAGCCAGCGGCAGCGGCGTGCGCAGCACCAGGGTCGAGAGGGCCGCAGACAACACCGGAATGAAGTACGAGGCCCCCGCCAGAACGGTCACGTTGCCGTGCAGGATGCCCACGTTCCAGGCCGCGTAGCCAAAGCCCATGGCTGCTGCCGCCAGCACCAGGTAGACGACGGCCGGGACGCTGAACACCATGCCCCCGCCGCCCGCAGCCAGGTACTTGATCCAGAGCGCCACGGACACCAGCATGAAGAACAGCGTCACGCCGTTCTTCCCGCCCGCTATCCTGGCCGTCGCGGTGCAGTAGCCCGCCCAGATCAGCGCCCCCGCCAGGGCCAGCCCGTAGCTCAGGGGGTTGTCGCGGACGTTGCCCAGCATCCCGGGCAGGTCGAACCCCTGTTCGCCCCCCAGCACCCAGCCGATGCCGACGACAGACAGCACAAACCCCGGAACGATCAGGAAATTGGCCTTCTGCCGGTTGAACGCGATCGCCGCGACGATGGTGAAGGTGGGCCACAGGTAATTGACCATTCCCACCTCAATCGCCTGCCGCCCGGTATGGGCGTAGCCGATGGACAGGGCCAGGCACAGCTCGTAGGCCACGAACAGCAGGCTGCCCCACAACAGGTAGCGCCGCGGAAATTCCCAAGGCCTGCCGAACCCCACGGACAGCAGCAGGAACACCGAGGCCACGCTGTACATCATGGCGGCCCCGCCCGTGGGCCCGAGGTGTTCGCTAACGCTGCGGATCAGGCTGACGATGGAACTCCACAGGAAGATTGCCACGAGCCCGATCAGGGTGGCCCGGTTGGTACTTTTCATCTTTTGCACATGAAAAAACCGCAGCGGATGCTGCGGTTTTTATAGAGGAGATACCTGGTCGGCGCTCAATCCGCCGTGGCCTCTTCCGGCTCGGCGGGCTCGGACTTGGCCGGGCGGTCCTTCTTGGGCAGCGGCTGGATGTCCAGCACCACCTCGGAAGTCTCAGCGCCCTTCTCGTCGGTCTTGACCGCGATGTCCACCGTGAGGCGGCCCCCCTCCGTGAGGCGGCCGAACAGCAGCTCGTCGGCCAGTGCGCGGCGGATGGTGTCCTGGATCAAGCGCTGCATCGGGCGTGCGCCCATGAGCGGATCGAACCCCTTCTTGGCCAAGTGCTTGCGCAGGTCATCGGTGAACGTGACCTCCACCTTCTTTTCGGCGAGCTGGGTTTCGAGCTGCAGCAGGAACTTGTCCACCACGCGCAGGATGATCTGCTCGTCCAGCGCCTTGAAGCTCACGATGGCGTCCAGCCGGTTGCGGAATTCGGGCGTGAACAGGCGCTTGATGTCGCCCATCTCGTCGCCCGCCTGACGCGGGTTGGTGAAGCCGATGGTGGCCTTGTTCATGGTCTCGGCGCCCGCGTTCGTCGTCATGATGATGATGACGTTGCGGAAGTCGGCCTTGCGCCCGTTGTTGTCCGTCAGCGTGCCGTGGTCCATGACCTGCAGCAGCACGTTGAAGATGTCCGGGTGCGCCTTCTCGATTTCGTCGAGCAGCAGCACGGCGTGCGGCTTCTTGGTGACGGCCTCGGTCAGCAGGCCGCCCTGGTCGAAGCCTACATAGCCCGGGGGCGCACCAATCAGGCGGCTCACGGCATGGCGCTCCATGTACTC
>JASLFM010000542.1 GCA_030150585.1 Acidovorax sp. | reverse complement strand
CAGGCCACTGATGAGGCCGAGCTCTTCGAGCAGCGGCGTGATGCGGCGCCATTCCTTCTTCGCCTCGGCGCCCAGGTGCTTGGGCGGGCTCGGGATCTCGATGCGCGGGTTGACGCCAGCGGCCAGATCGAGCGGACGGCGGCCAGCATTGCCTTCGAGCACCTTGAGTGCCATCGGCTTCGGCAGTGGACCACGGGAACCAGACATATCAACCTCCTACCCTTCGGGGTACCCCCCCTCCCAAAACCTGCGCGCGCAAAAATTTGGGGAGGCGGTCGGTTTCCGCGCGGCGGGCTCCAGACTTTTCACCGCCCCCTCCCCCACGCGCGCGCTGCTGGCCGCGTTCGCGTTCGGCCTTGCTCTTGACGTCATGACAGGCATGGCATAGGCCCTGCACGTTCGCGTCGTCGTCGGCACCGCCCTCTTCGAGGGGCACGATGTGGTCGCGCTGGGTGGCGAGGGTGACGCGGCCGTGGCGCTTGCATTCAGCGCACAGCGGATCGCGAGCGAACAGCTCTGTTCGGGCCTTCTGGAGCCTGCGCCCCGTCATGCGCTTGGCAGCGGTGGGCGGCTTTGACCAGACGGGCTTCGGGTGCTTCGCGCACCGGCCAGAGCCATCGCGCACGAGCACGCCGCAGCCTGGATAGCTGCATGGACGTGGAGCGGCAGTTGGCATGGGGGAGGGTCTACGGGCAAAGAAAAACCCCGACACGCTTTCGCGGCCGGGGTTCGGGGTGCCAGCGTTGCCTGTGCGTGGTGGGGACGCACCGGTAACACCGTGCCTGAAATGTACCCAAACTCTCTATGTTGGAAAACTCCCCCATGTACGCCGAGCAGCCTGTTCACGCTCGCGCGCACGGTCGGCAAGCCACATGGCAACCGCCTGGTCAGCCTGAGCCAGGCGCGCATGCACCGTGGACTGGGCGCAGCGCTCGCGGTGCGCGATCTCCAGCACGCCGAGATTCTCGACGTGGTACAGGATCACCGTGCGCGCCAGTGTCGGTCGCGTCTTCTTGAATGACGCCACGGCCCGTTCGGTCTCCTGCGCCTCTTCTTCAAATACCGGAATCATCGCGCCGTTGTACGTACCGCGCGCCCACACATCGACCGTGAGGATGGACCGGGTGGCGAAGCCACTGGCACCGCCCTCGCAGCGCGAAGCCCAGATGCCCCAGTTCTCCAGCCGCCGCTTTATATGTTCAATGCGCGCCACTGTCACCCCCTTGCACTGGCTCACGCAAGAACGCGACGAACGCCGCACCGAACAGCACGGCCGCCCGTTGCCACTCCTGCACCGTGCGGCCCTTGACCTGCTGCACCGGGAACGGCGAGCCCTCCACGGCCGCGCCCACGGGCCAAGGCGTGCCGAGCACGTGGCCCGCCTCGATGGCGTAGAAGTAGCCCGGCTCGCCCGCCATGGCACGGCGCACACAGTCGTTGACGTGCTCGCGGCCCCACTTCACGCGCTGCTTATCCACCCAATCGGCGGTCAACGGCATGGCCTCTCGCATGCTGGCTGGTTTGGTCATTGATGAATCTCCCGGTTAGTGCACACGTGTGGACGGAGGGTGGACGCCGCAAACCCGCGCCAATCCTTGATCCGTCCATCTGTCCACCCTGTCCATGACATGGAGGTGAGCTGCGCCCGCGTGCGCGCGCAGACACGCGCCCGCCTGTCTGCGCGCCCGCTTGTGTGTGGGTGGAAGGGCTTCAAGGGTGGACGGGTGGACGTACCAACCATTTCCCTTTTGAAATCAACCGCTTGCGCCGTCCACCCCCGGGTGGACGCGGGGTGGACGGGCTGGACGGCGGCGGCGACAGGACCGCCCAGGCGGATGCACGCGCATCCACCCCGGCGGGGCGTGACCGGCCCGCATGGCGCCCAGCGCGCCACGGTGCGGTATTGATCTCAAAGGGGTAGGTCATCGTCCCCCTCGACATCGAAAGGATTGGGAATGCCCGCCACAGGCGCCGTAGCGGCCTGCAGGGGCTTGGTGGCAGGCGCAGGTGCGGCCGACGCCCCCACCTTTGGCACGCGCCGATAGCCGCGCCTGCGGCGGCCGCTGGTCTCCCGGTGGCGCTCGAAGCCGAGCGCCTTCATGGCGTTGGTGATGCGCGTGTCCATCTGGCCCGCGCCGTCGATGCGGTCGGCCTTGATGTTCAGCGCCTCATACAGTTCGATGGTGGCGAAGAAGTCCCGCGTTGCGCCTGCCGCCTCACCCGCCTTGCGCGCGAATGGCTCATTCACGAAGTCATCCAGCAAGTCTTCCCACGGGTCGGTGCGCTTGAACGGCTCCTGCTCGGGGAAGATCAGCGTGCGCTCCTCCTCCTTGTTCGGCCAATACCGCTCGCCCGCCTGTACACGGTGCAGCGCCTCGGCCAGCAGCTGGCCGCGCAGGGCCTTAAGCTGCTCCAGATTGACCACGTGCACCGAGTGCCGTGGGGCCTTGACCATCTGCGCACCATACGGCGGGCGGAACCAGTCCTCTTGCGCAGAAAGGTGCTGCTTGATCGCCGTGGACTCGCTCTTGTTGAGCGACTCCAGCTCGGCGGACTCCACGATCCACGCGAGCTGCTGCGCCATCTGGCTGTCTTTGTCGCCCACCCGGATCGCGTTGTCGGTGAAGTAGGGATACGCAAGCGCGCGCCATGCACCCGACTTCTGCAGGCCCTGCTCGCCCTTGATGATGAGCATGTAGTCGAACTTGCAGCCAGGCTCAAGCGCGCGTTTGACCAAGCCCATCATGAAACACTTGCCAATGAGTCGCGTATAGGGCCGCTCTTCGATGTCGTAGACCATCGTCAGCCAGTGCTCCAGGCGCGGCGTGCCGTCCCACTTCTCGGCCTTGATCCAGTCGATGATGGGGTTGTACCGATTGGCCCGGGCCGCCATCAGCACGCCATCGCGCAGGGTGCTCTTGGCCTTGATGGCGAGCTGGTGCGTGCGCAACAGGTACTCGCCCAGCATCAGGTCGTCCTCTTCGGTCCACTCACCCACCACACCGCCCCACGGGGTTTCCCGGCTGCGCTCTATGAGCTTGGAGAAGTCGTTGAGCCGCACCAACTTGCGCAACTCTGGGTCCAACTGCAGGCAATACATCACGTTCTCGCGGCAGTCGAGCGGCATGCCCTTGCGGCGCACCAGCGCCTCCTGCAGGGCCTCCACAAGGTCTTCCAGGCTCGGCTCGTCTCCGTCGCCTTCGTCCGCATCATCGCCGCCAGGCGGCGCACCCGCAGGGGGCGGCGGGCTCGCACCCTTGCCCCCCCCAGCGGGAGCCGGATTTTTCGCGGTGGGTGGCTGCGGCGCGGGCGCGGCCGGGCGCTCCAGCACGACACCGAGCACGCCTGCGAGCCAGTGCAGGGCCTCGCCGGGCTTGGAGACACCGGGGCCCCACTCCATCACCAAATCAACCGGAGTGCGGCTCCCCTGGCGCGCATCGCCCATATCGGCAACGCCCCAGTCCTTGATGCCCTCGGGCTTGATCGAAATGTCCTCTTGGAGGTCACGCCCCAGGGCCTTCGAGG
>JASLFM010000067.1 GCA_030150585.1 Acidovorax sp. | reverse complement strand
GCGAGCGAGGTCTTGACCCAGGGCTTGCGCGCCAGGCCCAGCCGGTTCGCATTGCGCGCCAGCAGCGCGGCGGCGATCACGTTGCGCGGATTGCTGGTGTTGGTGCAGCTCGTGATGGCGGCGATGATGACGGCGCCGTCGGGCATCAGGCCCCGGGCTTCTTCCTGCTTGCCGGCGGCCAGCTTGGCCGCATCGGCAATGCCGCGCTCCTGCAGGGCCGAGACGGGCAGGCGGCGGTGCGGGTTCGACGGGCCGGCCATGTTGCGCACGACGCTGGAGAGGTCGAACGCCAGTACGCGCTCGTACTGCGCGGTCTGCAGCGCACTGCCCCAGAAGCCCGCGTGCCGGGCATACGCTTCCACCAGCCGGACCTGCTCCGGGCTGCGATCGGTGAGCTTGAGGTAGTCGATGGTCTGCTGGTCGATGTAGAACAGCGCGGCCGTGGCACCGTACTCGGGGCACATGTTCGAGACGGTGGCGCGGTCGCCGATCGAGAGGCTGTCCGCGCCCTCGCCGAAGAACTCCACGTAGGCACCCACCACCTTTTTCTTGCGCAGGAACTCGGTCAGCGCGAGCGCAATGTCCGTCGCAGTAATGCCCGGCTGGCGCTTGCCGGTGAGCTGCACGCCCACGATATCGGGCAGGCGCATCCACGACGCGCGGCCCAGCATCACGTTCTCGGCCTCCAGGCCGCCCACGCCCACGGCGATCACGCCCAGGGCATCGACGTGCGGTGTGTGGCTGTCGGTGCCCACGCAGGTGTCGGGGAAGGCCAGGCCATCCTGCACGTAGACCACGGGCGACATCTTCTCGAGGTTGATCTGGTGCATGATCCCGTTGCCCGCCGGGATCACGTCCACGTTGGCGAAGGCCTTCTTCGTCCACTCGATGAAGTGGAAGCGGTCCTCGTTGCGGCGGTCCTCGATGGCGCGGTTCTTGGCGAATGCATCGGGGTCGAACCCGCCGCACTCCACGGCCAGGGAGTGGTCCACGATGAGCTGCACCGGCACCACGGGGTTCACCGCTGCCGGGTCACCGCCCTCCTTCGCAATCGCGTCGCGCAACCCGGCCAGGTCGACCAGCGCGGTCTGGCCCAGGATGTCGTGGCAGACCACGCGCACCGGGAACCACGGGAAGTCGATCTCGCGCTTGCGCTCGATGAGCTGGCGCAGATAGTCGTTCAAGCGCGCAGGATCGGCACGGCGCACCAGGTTCTCGGCATGCACGCGCGCCGTGTAGGGCAGCCGCGCCCAGGCACCGGGCTGGAGGGCATCGACAGCGGCGCGCGCGTCGACGTACTGGAGATCGGTGCCGGGCAGCGGCTTGCGGTGGAGGGAATTCATCGTGGAAAAAGCAAAGACTTATTGGCTGCGGATATTGTTGTCGCGCACGACCTTGCCGTAGCGCGGAATCTCGGCCTGGATGAGCGTGCCGAACTGCCCGGAGGTGCCGCCCGCGGGCATCACGCCCGTGGGCTCCAGCTGCGCGACCAGCGCCGGCGCCTTGAGGCCCGCGTCGAGCGCGCCGTTGAGCGCGGACAGCACGGCGGGCGGCAGGCCCTTGGGGGCGACGAGCCCGTGCCAGGCGACCACGTCGTAGTCGGGCAGGCCGCCGGCCTCGGCCACCGGGGGTATGTCGGGGTACGCGGGCAGGCGCTGCGCGGTGGTCACGGCCAGCGCGCGCAGCTTGCCCGTCTTGACGTGCTGCATCAGCGCCTCGGTGCCCGCCACGAGCATGTCCACGCTGCCGGCCAGCAGGTCGGTCACCGCCGGGCCCGTGCCCTTGTACGGTACATGCGTGGCCGTCACGCCGGCCATGCCGAACATGTACTCGGTGACGATGTGCAGGTGGCTGCCATTGCCGGCCGACGCGAACGTGAGCTTGCCCGGGTTCTGGCGGCCGTAGGCCAGCAGTTCCTTGAGGTTCCTGGCGGGCACGTTGGCGTTGACGCACACCACGTAGGCGCCCTTGGAGAGCTGGATCACCGGCGTCATGTCGGCCACCGGGTCGAAGCGCAGCTTGTACAGCGCGGGGTTGACGGTGTAGCTGCCCGCGATGAGCAGCAGCGTGTAGCCGTCGGCCGGGCTGCGCAGCGCGTACTCGCTGCCCAGCGTGCCGCCCGCGCCGGGGCGGTTCTCCACGATGGTGGCCTGGCCCAGGCGCTCGCTCAGTACGTTGGAGGCCACGCGGGCGATGAAGTCCGAGCCACCGCCGGGCGCGAAGGGGCAGACGATCTTGAGCGGCTTGGACGGGAACTTGTCCTGCGCCTGCGCCGCGAAGGGTGCGGGCAGCGCCAGGCCGGCCAGCGCGGCGTGGAAGTGGCGGCGGGTGATGGCAGTCATGTTGTCTCCTGTTTGTGGATCTGCTCTGTCACTCTACGCCAGCCCGGCTTACGCCCCGCGCTCAGGCGCGCTGGTCCAGCGGCACAAATTGCAGGTCTTCCGGGCCGGTGTAGTTGGCACTCGGGCGGATGATCTTGTTGTCCACGCGCTGCTCGATCACGTGCGCGGCCCAGCCGCTGGTGCGCGCGATGACGAACAGCGGCGTGAACATGGCCGTGGGCACGCCCATCATGTGGTAGCTCACGGCGCTGAACCAGTCGAGGTTGGGGAACATCTTCTTCACCTCCCACATCACGCCTTCGAGCCGTTCGGCGATGTCGAACATCCGGGTGCTGCCCGCCTCGTCGGACAGCTTCTTCGCCACGCCCTTGATGACCGCGTTGCGCGGGTCGCTCACGGTGTAGACCGGGTGGCCGAAGCCGATCACGACCTCCTTGGCCTCGACGCGGCGGCGGATGTCGGCCTCGGCCTCGTCGGGGCTGCCGTAGCGCTTTTGCACCTCGAACGCCACCTCGTTGGCACCGCCGTGCTTGGGGCCGCGCAGCGCGCCGATGGCGCCGGCGATGGACGAATACATGTCGCTGCCCGTGCCGGCCACCACGCGGGCCGTGAAGGTGGAGGCGTTGAACTCGTGCTCCGCATACAGGTTCAGCGAGGTGTGCATGGCACGCACCCACGACTCGGACGGCACGGTGCCATGCAGCAGGTGCAGGAAATGGCCGCCGATGGAGTCGTCGTCGGTCTCCACGGCGATGCGCTTGCCGTTGTGGCTGAAGTGGTGCCAGTACAGCAGCATGGAGCCCAGCGAGGCCATGAGCCGGTCGGCGATGTCGCGCGCACCGGCCAGGTTGTGGTCCTCCTTCTCGGGCAGCACGCAGCCCAGCACCGAGACGCCGGTGCGCATCACATCCATGGGATGTGCGGCGGCGGGGAGCGCCTCGAGCGCATGCTTCACCGCGTCGGGCAGGCCGCGCAGCGCCTTGAGCTTGGCTTTGTAGGCCTGCAGCTCTGCGCGTGTGGGCAGCTTGCCGTGCACCAGCAGGTGGGCGATTTCCTCGAACTCGCAGACCTCGGCGATGTCGAGGATGTCGTAGCCGCGGTAGTGCAGGTCGTTGCCCGTGCGGCCCACGGTGCACAGGGCGGTGTTGCCCGCCGCCACGCCCGAGAGGGCCACGGATTTCTTGGGCTTGAAGGTGGTTGCGGGCGCGGTGGCTTCGGCAGCACTCATGTGGTGGTCTCCTGGTTCAGGTAGGAACGATCGATGGCGATGGGACGGCCCGCGGCATCGACCGCGACCATCTCGAACACGCCCTTGAGGGACTCCTCCGCAGGGATGCCCGGCAGCCCGGCCAGCCCCGTGACGCACACGGTCATGGAGCTGCGCCCTACCCGGCTGACCCAGCCGCGCAGCGTGAGCTGGTGGCCCACGGCCACGGGGGCCAGGAAGTCGACGCCGGTCACGCCCGCCATCACCACCTCGCGCTGCGCCAGGCTGCGGGCCGCCAGGAAGGCGGCCTTGGCCATGAGCTGCAGCCCCTGGCCTGCGAACAGCGTGCCGTGGTGGTTCGCCAGCGCCGGCAGCACCAGCTCGCTCAGCTCTACGGTTCCCTGGGGTGTTGTCATTCTTCGCAATTTACGCAAAATGACCTTCTGAGAACAGAACTGAAAAGGCGAAATCTTGCGAAGCACAATCCCTCAATTTGCGAATTTTGCGAATCTCTTTCGGCATGGAGGAGGTGCGGCATGAAGAAGACCTTCATGGGCGTGCGGCTGCGCAAGTTGCGCTCCGAGCGCGGCATGTCCCAGATCGCGCTGGCCCACGCATTGGGCCTGTCACCGAGCTACCTGAACCAGATCGAGCAGAACCAGCGGCCGCTCACCGTGCCCGTGCTGCTCAAGCTCCACCGCACGCTGGGCGTGGACATCCAGCAGTTCTCGGAGGATGAGGAGGCCCGCCTGATCGCCGGCCTGCGCGAGGCGCTGGCGGACGCGGCCGAGCCCGTTGCACTGCCGGAGCTGCAGGAGGTGGCCACCCAGATGCCCGCTCTGGGCCGCGCCGTGATCGCGCTGCACCGCCGCAGCCTCGAAGCCCAGGAGCGGCTGGAGATGATGGCGCTGCGCCTGGGCGACGACCGCGCCGAAATGGCTGCCCCGCGGGCCATGCCGTTCGAGGTGGTGCGGGACTTCTTCTTCGCCCACCAGAACCATTTCGACGAGGTGGACAGCGCGGCGGAGGCGCTGGCGGCCGAGGCTCCCCATGTCCATGGCGGGCGGATGGCCGAATGGTTGATGCAGCGGCTGCACCAGCGCCACGGCGTGCGCGTCATCCTGGCCGACGATACCGAAGACAGCAAGCGCCGCTTCGACCCGGCGCAGCAGACGCTGCGGCTCTCATCCGCCCTGGAGCCTGCGCAGCAGGCCTTCCAGCTCGCCACGCAGCTGGCCCTGCTGGAGGAGCCGGACACCATCGCCCGGCTGACCGATGCCCCGCCCTTCACGGGCGATCCCGCCTCCCGCAAGCTGGCCAGGATCGGGCTGGCGAACTACTTCGCGGGCGCGCTGCTGCTGCCCTATGGCGTATTCCTCGAAGCGGCAGAGGCCCTGCGCTACGACATCGACCTGCTGGAGCAGCGCTTCGGTGTCGGCTTCGAGACCGTGTGCCACCGACTCTCCACGCTGCAGCGGCCAGGCGCGCCGGGCGTGCCGTTCTTCTTCATCCGCGTGGACCGTGCGGGCAACATCTCCAAGCGGCAGTCGGCAACGCACTTCCACTTCAGCCGCACAGGCGGCACCTGTCCCCTGTGGAACGTCTATGAGGCCTTCGGGCAGCCCGAGCGCGTGCTGCGCCAGATCGCCAGCATGCCCGATGGCCGCAAGTACCTGTGGATCGCCCGCACCGTCTCGGGCGGCGCAAGAGGCTATGGTGCCCCGCGCAAGACGTTCTCGGTCGGGCTGGGTTGCGACATCCGCCACGCCTCGCGCCTCGTGTACGCCCAGGGGCTGGACCTGAATGACCCCGGGGCGGCCACCCCCATCGGCATGGGCTGCAAGGTCTGCGAGCGCGAACGCTGCCCGCAGCGGGCCTTTCCCTACATTGGGCACGCTCTGGACGTTGACGAACACCAGAGCCGGTTCGCGCCGTATGGCTTTACATCTGGTCGATCATGACCTGGCCGAACCCCGAGCAGCTGACCTGGACGGCGCCGTCCATCAGGCGCGCGAAGTCGTAGGTGACACGCTTGCTCAGAATGGCCTTTTCCATGGCGCTGATGATGAGATCGGCCGCCTCGGTCCAGCCCATGTGGCGCAGCATCATCTCGGCCGAGAGAATCTCGGAGCCGGGGTTCACGTAGTCCTTGCCCGCATACTTGGGCGCCGTGCCGTGCGTGGCCTCGAACATGGCCACGGAGTCGGACAGGTTGGCCCCCGGCGCGATGCCGATGCCGCCGACCTGCGCGGCCAGCGCGTCGGAGATGTAATCGCCATTGAGGTTGAGCGTGGCGATCACGCTGTACTCGGCCGGGCGCAGCAGGATTTGCTGCAGAAACGCGTCAGCGATGCTGTCCTTGATTGTGATTTCCCGGCCCGTGCGCGGGTTCTTCAGGCGCATCCACGGGCCGCCGTCGATGAGCGTGGCACCGAACTCCTGGGCCGCGAGTTCGTAGCCCCAGTCGCGGAAGGCCCCCTCCGTGAACTTCATGATGTTGCCCTTGTGCACCAGGGTCACGCTGGACTTGTCGTTGTCGATCGCGTACTGGATGGCCTTGCGCACGAGGCGCTGCGTGCCCTCGCGCGACACGGGCTTGACGCCGATGCCCGAGGTCTCGGGGAAGCGGATCTTCTTGACGCCGAATTCGCTCTGCAGGAACTGGATGAGCCTCTTGGCCTTGTCGGACTGCGCCTCGAACTCGATGCCCGCGTAAATGTCCTCCGAGTTCTCGCGGAAGATCACCATGTCGGTCTTCTCGGGCTCCTTCAGCGGCGAGGGCACGCCCTTGAAATAGCGCACCGGGCGCAGGCAGACGTAGAGGTCCAGCTCCTGGCGCAACGCCACGTTGAGCGAGCGGATGCCGCCGCCCACGGGTGTGGTGAGGGGCCCCTTGATCGACACCACGTAGTCGCGCACCGCGTGCAGTGTTTCCTCGGGCAGCCAC
>JASLFM010000055.1 GCA_030150585.1 Acidovorax sp. | reverse complement strand
CGTTGGCCGAGCCTCCGCAGCCAGCGAGCGAACCCGAGCCTGTTCCTGAAGCGCAGCCCCCGCTGGATGCGGGCTGGCCCGACGATTTCGTGCTGGAAGAGGTCGTCCTCGATGCCGGTGACGTATCTGCCGCGCCGCAGGAGGGACTGCAGGAGCCCTTGGAGGCAGCGTCCGCTGTTGAGCCCCTGGCCGCCAACGAAGAGCTCCTGACCGAACCCGTGCAGGAGGATGTGCCTGCCGAGTCACTGGCGGCGCCGGAGCCCGTGGAGCCCTCCGCCCCCGTGGCCGAGCCGCTCGTGGACGAGGCCGCTTCCGATGAGGCCGTCAAGGTCATCGAATCCCTGCGCATCGGCATCCCGCTGTACAACGTCTATCTCAACGAGGCCGACGAATGGTCGCGCCGCCTGGTGACGTCGCTGCAAGAGTGGTCCCTGGAACTGCACGAACCCCTGCCCGATACGGCGGTGGCGCTTGCGCACTCGCTCGCAGGCAGCTCCGCCACCGTGGGCTTCGAGGCCCTGTCTGAAATGGCGCGCACGCTGGAGCATGCGCTGCAGCATGTACAGCTGCAGCCGCGTGGGCTGGCATCGCAAGCCCAGACCTTCCTTGCGGCGGCGGACGACGTGCGCCGTCTCCTGCACCAGTTCGCAGCGGGATTCCTTAAAGAGCCCAATCCGCAGATCCTTGAAGAGCTGCGCCAGATCCTGCACACCGAGGTCAACAGCGGCCTGACGCCGCTGGAGGAAGAAGACGCGGCGCTAGAGGGGGTGCAGGACGTGCAGGCGCTGGACGAGGTGCCTGCAGTCGTGCCACCGCCCGAGGTGACCCGCGCGCCGGTAGTGCCTGCGCTGTCGGTCGTGCTCGACGTGGACCGCCATGTGGACAAGGCCATCGCTCAGGCTGTGGGCCACGGCGCCGACCTCGACGACGATATCGATGCGCTGGACGTGATCGATCCCGACCTCTTCCCCATCTTCGAGGAAGAGGCTGTCGAGCTGCTGCCTGCGCTCGGCGCGGCGCTGCGCCAATGGTCGGCACGGCCCGATAACCTGGGGGCACGCAGCGAGGTCCTGCGCGCGCTGCACACGCTCAAGGGCAGCTCGCGCCTTGCGGGTGCCATGCGCCTGGGAGAAATGGCGCACCGCCTGGAATCGGCCGTCGAGAGCGCCGGCACCGAAGACCTGACGACCGAAAAGATCGAGCCGCTGCTGGCTGGTTTCGACGGCTTGCAGCTCAATTTCGACGCGCTGCGCACCATCGGCGCGCAGCAAGAGGCTGCGCCGCTGCCATCGGCTGCGGCGGAGGTGGCCGCTTTTGTCCATGCGGCACCTGCTGTTGCCGAGCCCAGTGCCGCGGCGGCTGCGCCCGTGCGCCTGCCAGCGGCCTCGCAGCTCGTGCCGCTGCGCACGGCGGCGAACCAGTCCGTACGCGTGCGTGCCCAACTGCTCGACCGCCTGGTCAACCAGGCCGGCGAGGTGCTGATCGCACGCTCACGCCTCGACGCGCGCATGACGCAGGTGAAAGGCTCGCTCGACGACCTGTCGGGCAACCTCGAGCGCCTGCGCCAGCAGCTGCGCGACATCGAGGTCCAGGCCGAGACACAGATGCAGTCGCGCCTCGCGCAGTCCAAGGATTCTGCGGCGGGCTTCGATCCGCTCGAGTTCGACCGCTTCACCCGCGTGCAAGAGCTCACGCGCATGATGGCCGAGTCGGTCAACGACGTGGCCACCGTGCAGCGCAACCTGCAACGCGCGCTCGAAGGCGCTGAGGACGACCTCATTGCCCAGGGCCGACAGGCGCGCGAGTTGCAGCGCGATCTGCTGCGCACACGCATGGTGGAGTTCGAGAGCATCGCCGAGCGCCTCTACGCCGTGGTGCGCCAGGCTTCGAAGGAAACGGGCAAGCAGATCAAGCTCGACATTTCCGGCGGCACCATCGAGATGGACCGCGGCGTGCTCGACCGCATGACCCCCGCGTTCGAGCACCTGCTGCGCAACTGCGTGGCGCACGGCATCGAGCCGCCCGAGGTGCGCTCCGCGAGCGGCAAGCCCGCGACCGGCACGATCACGGTGGCGCTGCGACAGGAAGGCAACGACGTGTCCGTGGAGTTCCGCGACGATGGCGCGGGCCTCAACGTGGAGCGCATCCGCGCCAAGGCGGTGGCCCAGGGGCTCATTGCACCCGATGCCGAGGTCGGCAACGCCGAGGCGGCCCAGCTCGTCTTCATGCCGGGCTTCTCCACGGCTGCGGAGGTGACGGGCCTGGCTGGGCGCGGTATCGGCATGGACGTGGTGCGCTCGGAGGTCAACGCACTCGGTGGCCGCATCGAGACGACCACCGAAAGCGGCCAAGGCACTTCGTTCCGCATGGTGCTGCCGCTGACCACTGCCGTGACGCAGGTGGTCATGCTGCGCGCTGGCAACCTCGCTGTGGGTGTGCCTGCCAACCTCGTCGAGATCGTGCGCCGTACGACGGCCAGCGAACTGGAAGAGGCCTACCGTACCGGCCAGTTCCACGAAGGCGTCGAGTCGCTGCCGTTCTTCTGGTCCGGCTCGCTGCTGCAGTCGTCTGCCCGCAGCGTCGAGGCAACGGGCAAGACGCGCCCTGTGGTGATCTTCCGAAGCGCGTCCCAGCGCATGGCCATGCACGTGGACGAAGTGCTGGGCAACCAGGAAATCGTGGTCAAGAACCTTGGGCCCCAGCTGTCGCGCCTGCCGGGTTTGGCGGGCATGTCGGTGCTGGCTTCGGGGGCCGTGGTGCTGGTCTACAACCCGGTGGCCCTGGCCACGGTGTATGGCGAGCAGATCCGCGCGCAGGGTAGCCAATTGCCCTTGGCGCTGGATTCCGCGGCCGCGGCCGAGGCCGCGCCTGCCAAGCCCGCCGCGCCGGTGCTGTCGGGCGCGAGCCAGGTGCTGCAGGTGCCCCTGGTGCTCGTGGTGGACGATTCGATCACCGTGCGCCGTGTGACGCAGCGCCTGCTGCAGCGCGAAGGCTATCGCGTGGCTCTGGCGGCCGACGGCCTGCATGCCCTGGAAAAGCTGCAGGAGGAGCGGCCGGCCGTGGTGCTGTCCGACATCGAGATGCCACGTATGGATGGCTTCGACCTGGCACGCAACATTCGGGGCGATGCCGTATTGCACGACCTGCCGATTATCATGATCACATCGCGGATTGCAGAAAAGCATCGTGAACATGCATTCGAGCTGGGCGTGAACCACTACCTGGGCAAGCCCTACTCGGATGAAGAACTGCTGAGCTTGGTTCAGCACTATGCGGCCAAGGCTGCCGCCCTGGCCGAGGCATAAGGACCGCCGCTTTGAGCGCCGCCCCAAGGGGCGGCCCTTAGTGCGGCAACGTGGCGCCGCATCGGGTGATGCGGCGCGAGGAGGCTCGCATGGACGCCCTTGCAGCACCCACCGGCGACGACCGCCTGTTGTCCTGCTTGGCCGTGATGGTGCGCGAGGGCGCGTCCGACCTGTTCCTGCTGGCCGGTGCGCCGCCCACCATCAAACGCCAGGGCGCCTTCGCTCCCATCACCCAGGCTCCCTTGAGTGCGTTGCAGGCGCGCGAACTTGCGCTGTCCGTGCTCACTCCAGCGCAGGCCGAGCAGTTCGCGCAGCAAAAGGAGTGCGATTTGGCCTTCGACGCGCCGGGCGTGGGGCGGTTTCGCCTCAACCTCCTGGTGCACCGGGGGCAGGTGGGGCTGGTGGCGCGCTACGTGCCGCCATCGGTGGCGCCGCTCGAGGCGCTCGGGTTACCCTCCGTGCTGCAGCAATTGGCGCTGCTCAAGAGTGGACTGGTGCTGGCGGTCGGCGCGGCGGGCTCCGGCAAGACCACGGCGGTGGCCTCGATGCTGGACCACCGCAATCGCACCATGGCGGGCCACATCCTCACCATCGAGGACCCGATCGAGTACCTGCATTCGCACCAGCGCTCGCTCGTAACCCAGCGCGAGGTGGGCATAGACACCCTTTCGTACGACGAGGCGCTGCGCCACGCGATGCGCGAGGCACCCAATGCGATTCTGATTGGCGAAATCCGCGACCGCATCACGATGCAGCATGCGATGCACTACGCTGAGTCGGGCCACCTGTGCCTGTCCACGCTGCACGCCGCGAATGCGAGCCAGGCGATCCAGCGCATCTTGAACTTCTTCCCTGACAGCGCGCGCCAGCAGTTGCTGATGGATTTGTCGCTCAACCTGCGGGCGGTTGTGGCCCTGCGTCTCATCACAGGCACGCGCGGCCAGTTGGTGCCCGCTACCGAGGTCATGCTGCAGACACCCTACGTGGCCGATCTGATCCAGAAGGGGCAGATTGATGAGCTCAAGACCGCGATACGGCGCGGCGCGGAGCCCGGCATGGGCAGCTTCGACCAGTCGCTGTTCGCCCTGCAGGAGTCGGGTGCGATCAGCGCGGCCGAGGCCGTCGCGCATGCGGACAGCCGCACGGACCTGGCGCTGCGCATGCGACTGGCTTCGGGGGTGGCGGGCGGCGATGCGGCCGTGGGCGCAGGCCCGGCGCCTTGACTGCGGCCCGGCTGCTCCGGCGGCCGGGTTCATGATCGCCGTTAAAATCGTGCCATGCCCACGGATTCCGCGCCCATCAACCTGACGAATCACTTCCTGATCGCCATGCCCGGTCTGGAAGATGCGTCTTTCGCGCGCAGCGTGGTGTACCTGTGCGAGCACAGCGAGCGCGGCGCGCTGGGGCTCATCATCAACAAGCCCACCGACATCAGCCTCCGGAAGCTGTTCGACAAGGTTGACCTGTCCCTGGGACGCGAGGACCTGTCCGATGCGCCGGTCTTCCAGGGCGGCCCCGTGCAGACCGAGCGCGGCTTCGTGCTGCACGACCCCATGCTGGCGGAGGCAGCCGAGAGCGACGAGTCGGTTTACGCCTCCACCATGATGATCCCGGGTGGCCTGGAGATGACCACCTCCAAGGACGTGCTCGAAGCCCTGGCCGAAGGGGCGGGGCCGCGCCGCGTGCTCGTCACGTTGGGATATTCGGCCTGGGGCGAGGGGCAGCTCGAGTCGGAACTGGCCGAGAACAGCTGGCTCACGGTGAGCGCCGACCAGGCCGTGATTTTCGATACGCCCGTGGGCGAGCGCTACGACCGCGCCCTGGCCCTGCTGGGGCTGCAAGCCTGGACGCTCTCGCCCGAGGCGGGGCACGCATGAGCGGGCAGCCTGCGCCCGTTGCCGTTCCCGCGCATTTTCAGACCTTTCTCGCATTCGATTTTGGGCTCAAGCGCACAGGCGTGGCCGTGGGCTCGCGCCTGCTGCGCACCGCCAACCCGCAAGAGACGATCCGCGCCGAGGGCGACGCGCGCTTTGCGCAGGTGGCCCAGCGCATCCGCGACTGGCAGCCTGACGCCCTGGTGATCGGCGTGCCCTACCACCCCGACGGCGCGGCCCACGAGAACACGGTGCGCGCGCAAAAGTTTGGCCGCCAGCTGCGTGGGCGCTTCGGCCTGCCGGTGTACGAGGTGGACGAGCGCTACAGCACCACCGAGGCGCATGCGCAGGGCGCGCGCGACGCCGATGCTGCCAGCGCATGCATCATCCTGGAACAGTTCCTAAGGAGTCTTGAATGAGTTCCCCCAACCAAGGCGTTCTGGCGCTCGACGCCGAGGCCCTGTACCGCGAGCTGCTGCGCGGCGTGCGCACCCTGATGGGGCCTGCGACGCGCCTGGCCGGCATCGCCTCGGGCGGTGCGTGGCTGGCCGAGCGCCTGCAGAAAGACCTGGGCCTCGAGGGCGCGCCGGGCGTGCTGTCCTCGGCCATGCACCGCGACGATTTCGCGCAGCGCGGCCTGGCCGCCAGCGCGCAGACCACGTTGCCTTTCGACGTGAATGGCGCCGATGTGCTGGTGCTTGACGACGTGCTCTACACGGGCCGAACGATCCGCGCGGTGCTCAACGAGCTTTTCGACTATGGCCGCCCCGCCAACGTGCGCCTGGCCGTGCTCGTCGATCGGGGTGGGCGCGAGCTGCCCGTGCAGGCCGACTTCGCCGCTGCCCGCGTGGCGCTGCCCGCGAGCCAATCGCTCGCTCTCGCACGCAGCGAGGGCGGCGTCTTCCAGTTCCAAGTCAAAGCCATGGAGGCATGACCGTGCTGTACAAGCGCAATCCCCAGCTCAACAAGAACGGCGAGCTGATCCACCTGCTCTCCACCGAGGGCCTGCCGCGCGACATCCTCACGCATATCCTCGACACCGCATCCAATTTCGTCTCGGTCAACGACCGCGAGGTGAAGAAGGTGCCGCTCTTGCGCGGCAAGAGCGTGTTCAACCTGTTCTTCGAGAACAGCACGCGCACGCGCACCACGTTTGAGATCGCGGCCAAGCGTCTCTCGGCCGACGTGATCAACCTCGACATCGCGCGCAGCTCGGCCAGCAAGGGTGAATCGCTGCTCGACACCATCGCCAACCTTTCGGCCATGGCCGCCGACCTGTTCGTGGTGCGGCACAGCGAGAGCGGCGCGCCCTATCTGATCGCGCAGCACGTGGCGCCCCACGTGCACGTGATCAACGCGGGCGATGGCCGGCATGCGCACCCCACGCAGGGGCTGCTCGATATGTACACCATCCGCCACTACAAGAAGGACTTCAGCAACCTCACGGTGGCCATCGTGGGCGACGTGCTGCACTCGCGCGTGGCGCGCTCCGACATCCACGCGCTCACCACGCTGGGCGCGGCCGAGGTGCGTGTGGTGGGCCCGCGCACGCTGGTGCCCGGCGACCTTGCGCAGATGGGCGTGCGCGTGTTCCACACCCTGGAGGAAGGCATCAAGGACGCCGACGTGGTCATCATGCTGCGCTTGCAGAATGAGCGCATGAGTGGTGCGCTGCTGCCTTCGAGCCAGGAGTATTTCAAGAGCTTCGGCCTCACGCCCGAGAAGCTGCAGCTCGCTAAGCCCGATGCCATCGTGATGCACCCGGGGCCCATCAACCGCGGCGTGGAGATCGACTCCGCCGTGGTGGACGGCAAGCAGAGCGTGATCCTGCCGCAGGTCACCTTCGGCATTGCGGTGCGCATGGCGGTCATGTCCATCGTCGCGGGGAACGAAGCATGAAGATCCTCATCCAGAACGGCCGCGTGATCGACCCGGCTAGCGGTTTCGACCAGCAGTGCGACGTAGCCCTTGCCGCTGGAAGGGTGATTGCTATCAATAGGGTAGCGAAGGACTTCACTCCCAACCGCGTGATCGACGCCACGGGCTGCCTCGTGCTGCCCGGCCTCGTGGACCTGGCCGCGCGCCTGCGCGAGCCCGGCCACGAGCACGAGGGCATGCTCGAATCCGA
>JASLFM010000539.1 GCA_030150585.1 Acidovorax sp. | reverse complement strand
CGATGAGATTGCGCAGTTCCTGACCGTCTCGCCGCACACGGTGATGACGTATGTGAAGCGCGTCTATCGCAAGCTGCACGTCCGCTCCAAGGTCGAGGCGATCTACGAAGCCCGCCGCCTCGGCTGGCTGCGCGACTGAGCCTTGCCCAGAGAGAAAGCGCCGGCCCGCAACGGCCCGGCGCCTGTCATGGCGCCTATGCCAGAATGGGCCAACCCCATCCCCTGACCCGCGCCCGATGACCGACGAACTGAACGCCGCCGCCGAGCCCGAGGCGCCAGAGACCCCAGCCGCCGCCGCGCCCCGCAAGCGCCCGCGTCCGGGCGAGCGCCGGGTCCAGATCCTGCAGACGCTGGCCAGCATGCTGGAACAACCCGGCGCCGAACGCGTCACCACCGCCGCGCTGGCCGCGCGGCTCGAAGTCAGCGAAGCCGCGCTCTACCGCCACTTCGCGAGCAAGGCGCAGATGTTCGAGGGGCTGATCGAGTTCATCGAGCAGTCCGTCTTCACGCTGGTGCAGCAGATCGTGGGGCGCGAGGTGCCCGACCCCGGCCATCCCGCGGCCGATGGCGCGCGCCAGGCCGCGCGCGTGGTGGCGCTGCTGCTGCAGTTCGGCGAGCGCAACCCGGGCATGGTGCGCGTGATGGTGGGCGACGCCCTCGTGTTCGAGCACGAGCGGCTGCAGCAGCGCATGAACCAGTTCTTTGACCGCATCGAGTCCACGCTGCGCCAGTGCCTGCGCACGGCGGCCGACGCGCGTGGCTCCGCCACGCCCACGGTGGACGCGCAGGTCGCGGCCGGCGTGCTCACGGCGTTCGCGGTGGGGCGGCTGCAGCGCTTCGCGCGCTCGGGCTTTCGCCTGCTGCCGACCGAGCACCTCGACGCCAGCCTCGCGCTCATCCTCTGACGACCGCGCCCGTGTGGGGGAGTGACCGCTTTGGCACGGACAGGGACTGTGGATAAATTTGGTCCACGCTAATGCTGGCGCGGGTTTGCGGGCGTTTTGGGCTGAAATGGCGTTGACGGTCGCATTGGCGCGGAATGGGTAGGCCAGAGGGGCAAAACGGCCGAAATGGGCGGTTTCCGGGCCTGGGTGAGCCCTCGGTGGCAGGAAGTGGTTTCGGGGCCTTGTAGCCCCGTTTTCATTGGGGCGGCGCCGTTTCACAGGGGGCTACGTGAGGTCGCGGGCGCCTCTCGATGTCGCTGCCGCAAGGTCGGACGTTTCGAGGTCGGACGTATAAGCCGCGTCCGACCTCGATAACCTCAATTAAATCAATGGGTTGGCGCGAAAGGCCTCGAATCTGTCCACAGCGTCCAACCTTGGCAAGGTCGGACGCCTTTAAACCCACCCCACACCGCTTTTAAAACAGGGTGCTCTGCCGTCTATCCACAGGCGCGGAGACACCGGCAGCAGCCACGATTCGTTCGACCTGGCGCTCGGTGAGGCGGAATTCCGAGGCCAGTTCGCGGGCGGTCTTGTGGTTGGCGTAGGCCTGGGCGATGCGGGCGTTGCGCACGGCCAGGACGGCCCGCTCGGCCTTGGGGAGCTGGAAGTGTTCCACGGCGCCGTGGGCCTCGGCCAGGGCTGCCAGCGCCTCGACGCCGATGATCTTGGCGAAGGGGTGGTCCGCGTGCACGCGGTCGGGGGTGGGAATGTAGATGCGCAGGCCGCCATACACCCGCACCAGGTCCAGCGTGGCTGGGAGCCCGATGCGGCGCTCGAAGTCCTGCAGCAGCGGGGGCAGCAGCTCCGAATCGATGAGGTCGGCCAGGTCGAGCATGGGCGCTTACGCTTCTGGCCGATCTGCTAGACAAGCGGCGTCGATGGCTGCTGTGCTTGGGGCCTCGGCAGGCGCCCAGTGCGTCCATGAGTCGGCGTAGTGAGGGCGAGGCGTCACTGGGCCTTCGATGGTGTTGGTGTCTTGGCAGTAGAGCCAAACCAGATCGTCGCTGTCGGGGAGCGTGTGGATACCTTGCCACTCGTTGGGCGCGGCCTCATGGGCCTGGGCGGCGAGCGCGCTCTCGACCGGGCCGATGCTGCCGCAGCCTGGGCAGCAGCGCACCAAGCGCTCCGCGTTGAGCGTTGCTTGAGTTGCATCGATCACAGTCTCCAGGCGAACGGCCAGATCATCAAACACTGTAGGGGCCGCTCCATGCCACTGGGCATCGGGGCCTGGCTTCTTGAAGCTGCCCGACCAATAGTGCTTCTCGCCACAGGTGCATGTGAGCTGGCGGTCGCTGAGCGCCGAGTGGTCTAGCGTGTAGCGCCTGCATCGGCCGCACTGCGCTATGGCGCCTTCATCGTGGAACCAGTTGGCCTTGATGCCATTGAGTGGAGTAGTCATTTCGGCCCCTGTTTGAATTTCCATACCTGCAGCTCCAACCGGAAGCCGCGAACAGCCCAGCCCACGCCATCCCATCCATGCGGCGGCGAAAGCCGAAGGGGGATAGGTCTGGCTGGTGCTCAACGTTCACGCGCCAGCCGCGAGCCACCATCCAGTTCACGAATGCCATAACGCCGAAGGCAATCAGCGTGAGCGGCCATAGCAGAGAGAGCCAGAACCCTTCGCGGACACTGACCCGCGTGTCGAGATAGGCATTCCAAGCCAGCAGACCGAAGCCGCACGAGAGGTAAGCGGCAAGGTAGGTGGATATCGACGCATCAACCACGAGCACCTCCCTGCGCCCGCTTGGAGCGGTCCAGCATGGCCTTGAGGGCCTCGATCACCTTCGAGGCATCGAGCGTGGGCAGGAACTTCACGTCGGAGACACCCGTGCCCGTGGTGCGGCTGACGAAGGCCAGCAGCGCGGCCGGGCTGGCATCGCGCAGGCCACCGGCCTCGCCGACCTTGAGCCAGAGCCATTCGATCTTTGCGGCCTGGTCGAAGGGCTTGAACGTGGCCTTGGGCTTGAAGCCGCACGCGGCCATGTGGGCCAGCACCTTGGCGCGGCCTGCGGCGTCCAGCTCGGAGGCGCTGGTCTTGTTGGTGAGGTTGAAAAGGTGGAAGCGGTAGTCGTCATCGCTCCAGGCCAGCGCGGCCTTGCCCTGGTGGATGTGGCCCAGCTCGCGCTTGCGCTGGGCCTCGACGTTGCCCGCGTTGGTGTGTGCGGCGAAGCGGCGGGTGGTGGTCATGCTGCCCTCCGTTCGATGCCGAGCAGCTCGGTGACGATCTCTCCGGAATCGACGTAGTACCAGTCCGAGTCAGTCAGGTTGTTGATGAGCATTTCGGCGGAACGGGTTGGCCCCATGCTCTGCATCACGCGCTGGAGCTTGCGGCTCGGGCCGCGCCATGTGGGCTCAACGCCCGCCAGCTTGGCTGCTGCCAGGTTGTGATGCCCATCGGCCATGACGCGATACATGACGCCGCGTAGCTCGACCTCCACGGTCTGCACCACGAACACTTTGAAAGTGCGTGCCTTGTGTACAACCTTGGCGGGGTCGAGGTAGCGCTGGGAGCTGATGAGGGGGATGGTTTTCATCGCAGCAACCTCTGACGTGAAGCGGGCACGGCCATCGGCTCTCCCAGGGGCATGCGCACCTGATTCGGGCGCACCAGAGAGAACTCGACGTTGGGTTGCTCCTTGGCCGTGTAGACGTAGCCGGTGCCCTCGAAGTTGGACTCGCACGCGATGGCGTGCTGCATCAGCTCCGCGACCTTCATGGCCTTGTCGGAAGGCATGAGGTATTCCTGGTAGCCGATGGTCAGGCGGGCCATCTGTGTTGGCTTGGTAGCGCGGCTCATGACAGCAGTCCCTGCGCAGGCATGCCGCCCACGCCGCGATTGAGCTGGGCGTCCTGGCCCGAGCGGTGCCCGGCCGAGAAGTGGCGCCAGTCCATCTTGCGGGCCTTGGTGGTGTCGCGGGCCTTGCCCTTCGTCAGCTCGCCGTGCTGCTGCTCGATGTAGGTGAGCAACAGGGCCTTGTCGGCCTTGGGCTGGGCGAAGTGCTCCACGAGTTGCGAGGCTGCGGCCACCCAGCCCAGGGCGAAGGCATCGCCGCGCGCCGTCTTGGTGATGGGCTTGCAGTTCTTGGGCTGCTTGGCGATGTGGGCCAGGCGGGCCTTCGCGCACTGGCGCAGCAGCACCTCGCAGGCATAGCCCGCCACCGTGGGCGCGGCATCCAGGCCCACGAACACCCAGTGGCGCGTACGAACGAAGTTGCCCGCGCCGTTGTAGCGTCCGTCCAGGCTGCCGAAGGTCTCGCAGCCGAAGGCATTGGCGATCATGCCGACCAGGCGCAGCTCCCAGGTGTTGGCTGCGGTGCTGCACGCCTTCACCTTGACCTCGTGCACGTCGGCCAGCGACACATCCTGCTCTCGCAGGCCATGCTCGCGCATCAGGTGCTGGGCCTGGCGCAGCGCGACAGCGGCCTCATGCTCGTTGGCGCTGCGGCTGAGCGCCAGGCACTTCTTGATTTTTTTAAGAGCGTCTTCTCGGTTCACGACGGCCTCCGGTTTTCTCGGTGAACTGCCGCTTGAGCTGCGCGATCTGCGCGCGGATGCTCTCGGGCATCTTGGAATCGGGCGCGGGCAGCGCTGGCGGTGGTGGAGGCGGCGGGTACTCGCCCAGCACCTGAGCAGGCGTGGGCCAGCGCTCGGCCTTGGCGGCCACGTTGAGGAACGCCTGGCGCAGCCGCTGCGGGCTGGTTGCCTTGTCCCAGCGCATGGGGCGCGAGCGGAACACCAGTAGCCAGGCGTCTAGCGTGACGGTGATGGTGTCGGCGGGCGGTGCATCGCGCAGGCGCAGGGCGAGCAGCATCTGAAGGCCGTCGATCAGTACGTCTTGCAGCCATGCGTCATCCCTCGCCATGGTTTGCGCTCCGGCGCGCGGCCAGTGCAGCCATGCCCTGAGCCGACAGCGACATGGATGCGGCCGGGCGGCGCGCTTCGCCGTCCGCCATCACCACGGCGCCGCGCACCTGGCAGCGCGCGGCCTCGGTGATCACCACCTCCAGCAGGTAGCCATGCGAGCGCAGCGGCACCTTGAGCGCCCCCGCATCGCGCGCGGCCACTACCTTCTCCAGCGCCGTAGCCCAGGCCTCTTGCGGGGCCTCGACCACCTTGCCATCGCGCTCCACGCGGCCTGACTGGATAGCAGGCAGCAGCTCGCCCAGCAGGGCCGCCACGCGCGGCCAGGTCAACACGTTCTTGCCGGGCCGGAACAGGCCAAGGTAGCGCGTGAGCAGAGGGCCGAGGGGCGACAGGCCGAAGGCGAGCTTGAGCGCCTCGGCGGCGGCTTCATCGTCCACCAGCGCATCCAGGCTGGAGACGGCACCACAGGAGCGGCAACGCACTCGCATCAGGAGCGCACCTCCAGCGCCGTGTTGCCTTGCTTGCACAGGTCCACCAGACGCTCCACGTTGAAATGCTGGCCGAAGATCGCTGCGTTGCGGTAGCGGAACTGCTCGCGAGCCTCGTGCTCGACGGCGGTCAGCACGCACTTGAGCGCGGTGTGCACCAGCTCGCTGGGGGTCATGTGCGCAGAGAGCTGCCACTTGCGCGTGGTCTGTCGCACAGGCTTTCCGCCCGAGAAGGAACACGGCGCCATGAATGAAGCCTGCAGGTAGGTGGCGCCCACGAAGTCACCCTGCACGTGGAAGGTGTAGCCGGGGAATTCGACCGAGCTGAGCACGGCGCGGGCCAGAGGGGCGGTCATGCCTCGGCCTTGTGGCTGTGCCGCCTGGGCGCGGCGCTCCCGTAGGGGCTTGAGCAGCCACTGCCAGATGCCGATCACCGACGTGACCGTAAACACGACCTGCTGCAGGATGAAGAACCAGTGCTGGTTACCCGCGCCGAACACGATCCAGCCTACGTTGCTGATCAGCCAGGCCACGAAGGCCCAGCCCGCGTAGCGGTTGCGCGAGGCCAGCAGGTAGGCACCGACCATGCCGAGCAGAGAGGAGAGGATTTCAACGAACTGCATTGCGCCACTCCTTCCAGCCGTCATCACGGGTCCAATGCATGAGGGGCTCGGGCAGCGCATCCATGGCCGAGACGATGCGGAATCGCAGATCGACCGAGGCCTGCATGCCGATGCAGTTGGCGCTGTCCAGGATGGCGCCCGAGGCGAACTCGTCGGCCGCGTCGAACGGGGCCACGTCTTTCCAGGCGCCCGCGAGGTTCACCTGGAGCTTGGCGGGCTTGGCCGCCTTGGTTTGGGTCTTGGCGTTGGGCATGGCCGCTCCTTTAAACGTCCGTGGGGCCGATCTGGATGCGCTTGTCGGCGTCGTCCTTGGGGCTGGGGTTGACGAGGCCTGCCGCTTCGAGCTGGGGGCGGCAGTCGGTGCATGCGATCTCGTACATGCCGACTTCGCGCGTGGCGCAGGCCACGCAGACGATGCGAGGGGAGGCGCTCATTTGGCGATGGCCTCCCAGCCGAACGCAGGCGAGCCTTCGTCTTCGGCCAATTGACCTTGCATCCAGTCGTGGGTCATGAGGGCGCAGTCCAGCGTGTTCTGGCTGAACTCGCGCTCCACGGCGCCCTCGCCGAAAGCGTCATGGATTTCGTCCTCAGACATGGCCTCTTCGAGTACCTTGATCTGGGCGTCGATGGCGGCGTGGTTGTCGTCACCAAAGAGCGAATACGCGGGCACGCGCGGCTGCACGGCCTTGAGGCGCGCGACTTCGGTGGCGATCTGCTCAGGGGTGGGCTTAGTGCGCTTGCTCATACAGCCGCCACGTCCAGGTTGATGGCGACGTACTCGCCGGTGGCGTCGTTGCGCTCATAGAAGCGCACGTAGGGCTTGGTGCTGGCCGTCTGCATGCTGTCTGCGATGGCCTGCATGGCCTGTTGCCACTTGGGATCGCGGATGTCCAGGCGGCGCAGGCCCAGCACGCGGCCGGTGTTGATCTTGCCCTCGCGGTCGGTTTGGAAGGCGTGGTTGACCAGCGCCTTGATGTTGTCGTTGGCGCCCTCGGCCCAGGTATGCACGCACTCGTCAATCAGGGCCTTGGCGGCCATGAGCTGCTCGCCGAACACCAGCTTGTCTTGCATCTGGCGCACGACCTTGAAGCGGCCGTCGAAGCTGGTGAGCGTGGCGTTGCCCTTCTCGCCGCCCGATTTGACGCCGTACTGCTCCACGCTGGTGGAAATGAAGGCAGCAACCTCGGCCATCGCGTGGGCCTTGAACGACTGCAGGGCGCGGTGAATGTCCTTGGCTTGGTCGCACAGCTCAATCACCGTCTGGTGGCGCAGCTTGTCAATGTCCTTGACCTTGGATTCGGGGATGAGGTTGCCGTTGGCGTCTTGCCAGTAGCCGGTGGGGATGGTGGTTTCAGTCATGGAATGGGCTTTCAAAAGTCAGTGGATAGGCTGGCCCTGTGCCGAGTTGCCGACGTGCTGGGCCAGAAGGAATGCGGCCTTGCCGAGCTGCGCCAGGCAGCTCTCGGTGCAACACGGGTTGGCGATGGCCGTTTGGATGTAGGCCGACAGCAGGGCTGTGGCCTGGATGCGGTGGTGGTGGCTGTCGATGTACTCGCGCACCAGCACCGACAGCTCATGCGCCTCCTTGGTGTCGGCGGCGCTTTGCTCTTGGTCGGGCGTGCTCATGCGAGTGCCCCTGGAAACGGCAACCGCTTACCTTGCAGTAGGCTGGGGTGCTGCTGGTGATCGAGTGCGCCGGGGCGGCTGGCGGTCTGTGCGGGTGCATAGCGGTTGCCGCTCGCATCAACGCGCGACTGGAGGCTCACGCCAGGCACAGGCAGGTACTTGCGCGTGTACCCGTACACGGTGCCCGCCTGCGGGTGCTGCTGCCCGTCCAGGAACCCGCCCTTGTGCAGCGCGACGAGGTGCTCCTCCACTTCGTGAAGCGAGTACGTGGGTGACCATTCGCGCGTGAGGCGCAGCACGCTCCACCAGCCACCGCTCTTTGCGATGTGCAGCCACAGCATGGCGCAGTCCTGTGTGATGCCCTTAGACATGGGATTGACCTCCTTGGATGAGCTTGAGGACGCGCTCGCGGTGCATGCGCGTGAAGGTGAAGTAGTCGGTTGCGGCCTCGGCCACGGCGTGGCGGCGCGAGACCTTGAAGGCCTGCTGCAGGCGGCGCGCGCGGCGCGTAATCCACTGCAGGCGCGGGCGCTGGTAGTCGGCCTCGGCCATGACCAGGTGCACAGGGAGCTGGATGACCTTGCTCATGGCTGCGCCCTCCAGAACAGGGCAGCGCGGGCCGTGGTACGCACCTGACGAAGCTGCAGCGCATCCAGCTCGGCGCGGAGCTGGGCCATCTGCTCCAGATGCAGGGCGCGCTCGCGCTCCATGTGCTGGCGCACGCGGGCGATGCGACGCGCGATCCATGCCTCGCGCAGCGCGTGTGCCAGGCCCTGCAGGCCGCCTGGGGTGAGGGCTTTAAATAGCTGCATTGCCTGCCTCCTGTGTGGTTGCCTGGGTGATGGGGATGACCTTGCGGTGGTGCACGGCGCGCGGCACGGGCGGTGCGCTGGCGTCGAGGTGCGGGCAGGCGCGGCAGGCCTGCCAGTGCTGCATATCGCGCGGGCTTCCGGTGGGCGCGGGGCGGTGTGCCCAGGTGCGGCACTGCTCAGCGGTAATCACCTGGGCTGCGCCGCCTGCCTCGTCGGTGAGGTGCGGGCAGGGGTAGCGGCCGAAGGTGTGAATCACGCGGTTGGCAATGCGCTCGGTGCTGGCTTGGCCGCTGCCGTAGGCACCTTTGCCGTGGATGACCTGGCTCAACGCGCCGCCGCTGATCCCGAGCTGCTTTGCGACGGATGCTTGGGTGACACCTTCGACATTGAGGCGCGAGAGCAGCAGCTCGAACCAGGGTTCTTGCATGTACATCACGCGCTGGCCTCCTGATCCGCTTCGGCCTTTGCGAGGGCATGGGGGGGCCTGGCGCCGATGTCTTGCACTAGCACGTAGCGGAAGAAGCCGTTGACGCGCTTGGCACTGACCTGGATGGCATCGGGCCGCGCCTTGGCCCAGCCGTGCAGGTAGCGCGCAATGCTCGCCTGCACGCTGCGCGTGTCATCGCCCGCGTCGGCGAGCACCCCTACGGCGTCCTCGCTGGTGAGGGCTTGGCGCACACGCAGCAGGTTCCACAGGCGCCCGTAGAGCGTGCTGGAGATGGGGCGCTGCTGGTAGTGCTCCCGCATCTTGGCAGCGCGCGCTGCCATCGCCGCCTCTTGCTTGGCAGCGCGGCATGCCTCCACCCCCACAGGCGTGAGCTGCCAGGTCTGCGGGTTGGTAGGCCGCCGCATGCCGGGGGGCGCCACGTCGGGCGCAGGCATGAACATGCCGCGCATCTGCATTACGCTGCATGCCCTGCGCGCCATGGGCGCCGATTCCAGCTCAGGCACCCAGGCCAGCAGTTCCGTTGCCGTGAACGGGCGGGGGGAGCGGCCGATCTGGCGGCCCAGGGCTACCAGGATCAGCGGCATGAACCAGAAGGCGCCCTTCATTCGGCAGCCCCCCGGCGGCGGCCAAGCTGCACGCCCGTGAACTCGGGGCACAGCGGGCGGCCCTGCAGGTGCTCGGCCTTCACGGTGCCCCAGCTATTGGCCTTGGCCCACTGCTCAATGTTGGCAATGGCGTTGAGCAGCAGGCGCATGCGGCCCTCGGCCTGCTCCAGCAGCATGGGCAGCACCTCGTCGGCAATAGGCACTTCGCTCTTGGCCTCCACCGTGGCCTTCACGTCGGCCAGGGACAGCGGCAGCAGGTCGACCACGCGCGCCACGCGGCTGGCGATGTGGCCGTGGCGCGACACCTTCATCGGGAAGTCCTGCATCCCCACCAGGAAGCACATGGTGCCCGTGAGGTCTGTGATGTCGCGCAGCACCTCCAGCAGCGTGGCGGTGGAGCCGACCAGGAAATCGGCCTCGTCGATGATCATGGGCACCATCGACACGGCCAGCTTGCCGATGATGCGGGCCTGCACCTCCTGGTTGCGGCCGACCTTGGATACGCCCATGGTCTCGGCGATCTCATCGAGCATGGCGCGTTTCGTCCAGGTGACTTTGGCGCGCACGAACACCCAGCCGCTGTCGGCGGCCCAGCGCGCGGTCAGCTCGCTCTTGCCGATGCCATAGCGGCCCTTGACCAGCACAAGCCCTGCCTCGCGTGCCCCCCGGCGTTCCACCAGCTTCTGCGCTTCGGCAAGGCGCTTGAAGTTCTCGGTTTTGACGAATCCTTTTTTCACGGCTACATTCCCCTTCGCTTTGGGTCTCTATCAATCAACTCAGGCAAGCTCTGTGGCGGCGGCAACCGTCACAGGGCACTCTTAAAACCGGGCTGCTCGCCCGCGTCATCCCATCCCAGCCCGCGCCCTTCGTAGTAGTCGCGCAGGTCTGCGTAGTCATCACTCCCCACGTACCCGGCGAGCCATTCAGCGTCGGCCGCAGTCCAGTCACTGCGGTGGTGCATGAGCCACTCGTAGCGGTCGCCATGGGTGTCGAAGAAAGGCCTGCCCGAAGCCGCTTGCACGGCCTCGCCCGTCGAGGAAGAAGGGAGGGAGGAGGTAGTTACGGCCTCCACGGTGGGGACCAGCACCACGGGGGTGATGGGCTCCGGCAGGGAAAGGGTGTCGGGCGGCAGCGTGGGCTGCAGCTCGCGCAGGGCGGTGTCGATCTGCAGCTCGCGGCGCTTGATGGCGGCGCGCACGCGCTTCTCCTTGGCCATCTCGATGACGGGCGTGGGATAGAAGGCGCGGCTGCTGGCGTCGAAGCGGGCATCGCAGACGAACTCGCCCCCGAGCGTGTAGACCCGCACAAAGCTCGGGTCGTGGATGTCGTACCGCACACTGACCTGGCGGCCATCCACGTCGCGGCGCATCAGCTCGGGCGCGGCGTAGCTCTGGTTGAAGAACTTGACCTGGCCGCGCTGGGCCGTGCGCAGCACGGCGGGCATGAACATGTCGCGCAGTTCGGATTGGGTGAGCAGCGCCTGTTCGTCGCGCTGGTAGCTGGCGGCCCAGGCCTCGCCGGGTGTCATGTGCTTGCCATCGGCCCGCTTGGGCAGGCTGCGGTGGCGGTGCTCGTGGTTGTACTCATGCACGGCCCGCTCAACGGCCGCTATGAACTGCTCCCATGTCGGTACCTTGGGGCTGAGTACCACCACTTCACCGGTCTTCTCGGCGCGGCGCACGGCGCGCTGTTCCTTCATCAACTCGGCCGCCACCTTGCGGAAGGTTCCGCCGTCCACGTCGCGCCCCTGGTAGGAGGCGAACTGGCGCGCGAGGTTGATGCCCAGCGTCTGGTGCGCGCGCTCCACGATGCCGTGGCCCTGCGGCTTGCCGGGGATGCCGGTCTTGTGCGTGATGCCAAGCCGTGCGCAAAAGCCGTCGATGGGGCAATCCATCTGCTTGGCGGTTTCGCCCGCGCCGTTGTCGCCGTAGAGGATGGCGCATGGCCCCCACTGGCCCACCGCGTGGCGCAGGGCATCGCCCACGGCGCGCACGTTCTCGGAGAGGTTGAGTGACCAGCCGGTGATCATGCGTGTGGCTGCGTCGATGCAAATGGTCAGCTCAGGCGCGAAGGGGGCGCCGTGGTCAGGGTGGCGCACCTTGGCTTTGAGGGTGTGGCCGTCTATCAGCCACACATCGTTGGCAGAGAGGTTGCTGGTGTCGCGGTATTTGAAGGGCAGCTTGGCGTCGCGCTGCGCGCCGGGCGCGTAGCGGGCCTTGATCAGCGCGGTGTTGGCCTCGTGACTCTTGCCGAACTTGTCGAGGGTGCGGCGGGCGCGGGCGTAGAGCGCCTTCCAGGTGTCGATGTCGCGGCCGAGCTGGCGCGTGACTTCCTTGGCTGCGCCCGAGAGCTTGCGAAAGCGCGCATCGCGGCTGTGGAAAAGGCCGAGCACGGCGGCCACGTCTTGTTCCACACTGCCCAGGCTGGGCTCCGGTGCAGGGGCGGGCAACAGGCCCCACCAACCCTCGGTGCGGTGGATGGAGAGGTAGCGCTCCAGCGTGCGGGCGCTGACCTGGTCTGCGCGGGCGCGCTGGTTGGCTGTGCGGGCCGTGGCCTGCAGCTCGGCGCTGGCCTGGCCGCTGGCGAGCTGCAGAGCCAGGATGGCGCAGGCACGCTTGATGCCGTGCGCAGGCACCAGTTCCAGCACCATGTTGACCAGCACCATGCGCGCGTCGGCCGTGGCCTTGTCGGTCAGGCTGGGCGGGCGGCGCGTTGGCTCGGGCGTGGGAACGAGCGGCAGGGGCTGCGGGCTTTCTGGCGGTGCGAAGGATTGCACCGGGGCGGCTTCGACCTGGGCCAGGGCCGTGGTGGTGGCCTGGGCGACGGTACGGGCTGCGATGGCTGCGCGGGTTTCGGCGGGCAGCGTGGTGGTGTCGTACTCAAGGCCGCCGCCGCCTTCGCGGCCAGGGCGTGGGCGGCTTGAGGTGCCAAGGCGCTCCAGCTTTTCGCGGGTGCGGCGCTCCGTGCCCGGCATGCCAGGCATGCCCGCAAGTTCGCGTGCGGTGAGCCAAGTCATGCGCGGGGCTCCTGTTGTTTGCCCTTCACGCTCAGCAGTGCGCGCGGGCTTGGCTGAGATGGCAGGCCAAGGGCCTGACGAACTTCGGCGACTTGTCCAGCCATCCGTGCAGGTCGATAGCTGGTGCGCAGCGCGGTGCAGACAGCGCTATAGGAGAAGCCGAAGCGAGATGCGAAAGCTGAGAGGGAGCCGTAGTGCTCCTGGATGAATTTGCGGGCGCTGGCCTCGCCCCATGGGTTCAGGCCCTTCTGCACGATGCGCAGCCCACCGTTCTTGGTCGGTTTGAGGCGAGGCTTCATTTGGCCCTCCGCTTCAAGCCGTTCTGCCTGGTTGGTTCATAACGGCCCGGCCAAATCTTCCCCAGCGGCTTATGAATGATCGAAGAGATTGCCAAGGCCACCTTGCGCGAAGTGGTCCGGCCATGGATGACGTTGCTCACAGTCATCGGTGTCAGAGACAGGTCATCGGCGATGGCGGCGGGTGTGGTGCCGCGCATGCGAATCTCTGCCTTGATTTGTTCGGGGTGCATTTCGGTGCTACGCTTGTGGTTCAAAAGGAAACGTTTCAACTTGAACCGTATTCTTGGTTCAAAACGAACCAAAGTCAATAGGCACCATGGAAAAGAATCTTCAAAGCCCCTCCGAGGGCGTCACGGTTGATGTTGTGATCAGCCGCATCGCATTGGCCTTGGGGCCACAATGGATGGCTCACATGGAGGTTCAACCTGAAACGGTTCGAACCTGGCGCAAGCGCGGAGAGGTGCCGATCAGGAAGCTATTGCGTGCCGCACAACTGTCCGGGCGAACGGTTGAGTACTTCAACAGCCCTGGCGAAGCGGTGGGCCAGGCCGCAGGCAAGCCACCAGCTATCGAGGAAGATGAGTTCACCCACATCGAGATGCTCGATGCGCACATCAGTGCTGGTCATGGCGCCCTGAACGGACGGCATGAGGTCATCGGCAAGTTTGCGTTTCGCACCACCTGGCTCAGGTCCAAGGGGTTGAACAAGGGCAACGCAAAGATCGTCCGGGCACGCGGTCGATCAATGGCCGACAGAATCAACGATGGAGACATCCTGCTCGTGAATACCTCCATCAACACTCTCACCCAGGATGGCGTCTACGTCATTGAGCTGGACGGAGAGGACTACGTAAAGCTGCTGCAGCGCGATTTCTCGACAGGTGGAGTGCGGGTTGTTAGCTACAACCCTGCGTACCCGATACAGGTGCTTGAAGGTGAAGCATCCAACCGGCTACGAATAGTCGGCCGAGTGATTTGGCATGGAGGAGAACTGTGATGTCTGCATCGTCCACAAGTGCATCGCCGGCTCGGCGATTGGCTGTATCACTAGCTGGCTTGGCTGCGCTCGTCGCGTGTGCTGTTGCATGGGCGAAATGGGATGCCTGGGTAGTGATCCCTAAAAAGCGTGCAGCGGTGCTGAGTGCTTTGCGCGATCCCGCATCAGCTCAGTTCAGCGACGATAGGATTTCTCCCTCGGGCTACGTGTGTGGTCGGTTGAATGCCAAGAACGGCATGGGCGGCTACACCGGGTTCCAGCGATATGCATCAACGGAAATCGATTTCCTGATTGAGGACTCGACGTTGTCCTCAGCTAGGGAGTCGACGACGGCAGAGATCATGGGAAGGCTCGATTGGAAGATTCAGTTCATGAAGACCAAAGGGCGCGAGCCAACCGAGAAGGAAGAGCAGCAAGCGGCCTTTAACTCACGTTGGGCGAAGGTATGTGGCGAGCCGTCATGAAGGACTCCACGCCTGCGCATTGACCACGCACGGTTGACCGTGCTACCGTAAAAAAGCACCTACTACCATTTCAGGCCGACATATGTCGGCCTTAGTTTTTTGTGCCCTCGCCACGACAGTCGGCGCATGGGCATCACATCCTCTTTTCTCCTCGGCATCCTCACCATCTTGGTGATCGCGGCCATTGCTGGCTGGGGCACGGGGCCACGCGCACGCGGCAAGCGGCGCATGCGCGGCGGTGTCAGTCCGCGCATGCTGGTAGCGGGCCTGTCCCTCTCAGCTGCGGGCCTGTTGGGCATCGTGGTGAGAGAGAACTACACCGACAAGGCCACCATACCCACCCAGGGCGATCGGCCTACCGTGGGCTTCGGCTCCACGTTCCACGAGGACGGCACGCCCGTGAAGCTGGGCGACACCACCACGCCCGTGCGCGCGCTCATCAAGGCGCAGGTCCACATCAGCCGCGAAGAGGCCGCGTTCCGCGCATCGCTTCCCGGTGTGGCGCTGCACCAGGGTGAATACGACCTGTACTTGGACTGGGTCTACCAGTACGGCACGGCCGCATGGCTCAAGTCCAGCATGCGCCGCGAGCTGCAGGCGGGCAACTACGTGCCTGCCTGCAACGCGCTGCTGCTCTACAAGTACTCGGGGGGCTATGACTGCAGCACGCCGGGCAACAAGCGCTGCGCGGGCGTATGGAGCCGCCAGCTTGAGCGCCACCGCAAGTGCATGGAGCTGCAGTAGTGGCCGCCCGCCTCCTCATCGCCCTGCTTACCGCGCTGGCCCTGGTCGGCGGCGGCTATTGGTGGGGCCAGCACGCCACCGACAACGCCTGGACCGCGCGCCAGGCCCAGGCCGCCGAAGAGGCCCGCGCCGATCTCGAAAAAGCCAACGAGCGCGCCGACAAGGCCGCCGCCAGCTACCTCCAAGACCACATCGACCAGGAAGACCGCTATGCCGCTCTGGATGACCGTTATCAAGAACTTCGTCGCCGCGCTCCTCTTGTCGTGTATCGGCCTGTGGCTGCTGGTGTGGGCTCAGTGGTCGCTGATGGCGGCGCGCCTAGGGATCAAGAGCAGAAGGTTCCGCATGAGCGGCCTGCGGCTGGTGCTGCTGACGATGGCGGCTCTCTGCTCACTCTTGCTGCTGTCCGCATGTGGAACGGCGCCCTCACGGGCACCGATGCGCCAGCCGGTGCCTGCGGCCTTGCTAGTGCCCCCGAAGGAGCCGACGCCGCTTGTGCCGAAAGCTCCGGCCTCACGCTCGATGACGCCTGGGCCAACCACACTGCCAACGCCAAGACCTGCGCCGCAGACCGGCAGCGCTTCCGCGCATTGATCGAGTTTTTAAACAACCGCGAGAACCCATGAGCGAAGAGAACAACAACGACCGCAAACAAGAGCTGCTGCTGCTCGGGCAAATTCACGGCATGGTGCAGTCGCTGCAACTCGGGCAGGACCAGCAAAACCGCCGCATGGACAAGATGGAGGAGCGGCAGGAGGAGCGCCACAACGCCATCGACAAGCGCCTGCGCGTGGTCGAGCAGAAGGCCGCCGTGGCGGGTGCCATCAGCGGCTCTGCCGTGTCCATCGGCATCGCGCTCGCCATCGAAGGGGCCAAGCAGTGGCTGGGCGGGGGAGGCACGGGGAAGTAATGGCGCACCCTGGAGAAAAGCGCACCCAGCTTCGAGGCCTGTACGTCTACCAGCGCCTGCCGATGGATGCCGCCTGCGCGAAGGCGGGCGTGCCGCGTGGCACCGCCAACCGCTGGAAGAAAGAGGCGGCCGAAGATGGCGACGACTGGGACTCCGCGCGCGCGGCCGTGGCGCTGGGCGATGAACACTTCGCCAGCCTGTCCAAGAAGCTGCTGGAGGACTACCTGATCCAGCACCAGGCCACCATGGACCTGTTGCGCGAGGCCAGGGACATGGGGCCGCGCGAGCGCGCCGAGACGCTCGCCAGCATGAGCGACAGCTTCAATAAGACGATGGCGAGCTTCAAGCGCCTGGCCCCTGACCTCGACCGCCAGGCCGTGCAGATCGACGTACTGCAGCGCTTCGTGACGTTCGCACAGGCCAGGTATCCCCAGCACCTGCAGGCCCTGGCCGAGATGCTGGAGCCCTTCGGCGAAGAGCTGACAAAGGTGCGTTGATGGCGAAGAAGAGCACAAAGGATTTCCTGGCGAACCTCACGGCCCTGGCCGACGATCTGCGCCGCCAGATCGACGCCAACATGGACGGCTGGGACGTGTCGCCCGATGCCGTCGCGGAGCGCCGCCGCCTGGTCTGCGACCCGGTAAGCGGCTTCGAGTACTGGGACCGCAACTACTTCCCGCACTACGGCCGGGCCGAGCCCAGCGAGCTGCACAAGTACCTGTACCAGCGCCTGCCCGAGATCATCAGTGCGCCGGGCGGGCAGCGTGACGCCATCGCAGCGCCGCGCGGCGAGGCCAAGTCCACCAAGATCAGCATGTCGTTCGTGACCTGGTGCATCGTCACGGGGCGCAAGTGGTACGCCATCATCGTGATGGACGCCTTCGAGCAGGCCGCCGAGATGCTCGAAGCCATCAAGGCCGAGCTGGTGGCGAATCCGCGGATTGCCAGCGACTTCCCCGAGGCGGCAGGCCAGGGCAAGGTGTGGCGCGCGGGCGTGATCGTCACGGCCAACGGCCGCAAGGTCGAAGCGTTCGGCTCATCCAAGAAGATTCGCGGCCGACGCCACGGCGCCCATCGGCCCGACCTTGCGATCTGCGATGACATCGAGAACGACGAGAACGTGAACACGCCCGCGCAGCGCGACAAGCTGCAGGCGTTCGTGACGAAGAGCGTGCTCTCTCTTGGCCCGCCCGACGACTCCATGGACGCCATCCTCGTGGGCACGGTGCTGCACTACGACAGCGTGCTTGCGCGCTTCCTCAAGAACCCGCTGTGGAACCACATGGTCTTTAAGGCCATCCTCCAGTGGCCCGACCGCATGGACCTGTGGGACCAGTTCGAGGGCCTGCTGCTGGGCGGCGAGAACCCGCAGAAGGGCGAGGCCGCCGCGATGGCGCTGTACCGCGAGCACCAGGCCGAAATGGACCTGGGCGCCAAGGTGAGCTGGCCCGCGCTGCGCCCGCTGGTCAAGCTCATGATCCGCCGCGCGCGCGAAGGCCATGCCGCGTTCGACAGCGAGCAGCAGAACGACCCGGTGGCGGGCGAGGATGCGCCCTTTGCCAACAGCATCCAGTTCTGGGTGAACCGCCTGGACGAATGGGTGTTCTACGGCGCCTGTGACCCCAGCCTGGGCAAGGCAGGTAACAGCCGCGACCCCTCCGCCATCGGCATCGGTGGCTACAACCGCGAGACCGGCGTGATGGACGTGGTCGAGGCGGTGATCAAGAAGCGCGTGCCCGACCGCATCATCAGCGACGTGATCGAGATGCAGCGCGAGTACTGCTGCATCGTCTGGGGCTTCGAGTCGGTCCAGTTCCAAGAATTCCTGCGCACCGAGCTGGTCAAGCGCAGCGCCCAGCTCGGCGTGCCAGTGCCCGCCCGCTCGCTCATCCCCATCAGCGACAAGCTACTGCGCATCGAGAGCCTGCAGCCGCACATGGCAAACGGCCTGCTGCGGGTGCACCGCAGCCAGACAACGCTGGTCGATCAGTTCCGCCACTTCCCCAAGGCCGACCACGACGACGGCCCCGACATGGTGCAGATGCTCTGGATGCTGTGCGTGACGGGCGGCATCGCGGCAGCGGCCCAGGGCGGCAACAGCAACCACCAACCACAGACCGCGCGCGACCGCTATGCACGCCAGGCCGCGCGCATGTTCCGGAGACCCTCATGAAACTAGAGCAACAAGCCCTCTTCCTTATCCGTGGAGCCATTGCCAGCTTGCCCGAGGCCGACCGCCAGGCCGTGGAGCTGGCCGCCGCCAAGCTGCGCGAATTGGTCAAGGAACATAACGACCACGGCGCCATGGCCCTAGCCCTGGTGGGCGCCGAGCTGGATGCGGAGGGTTGACCCATGGGCGCTTTTAAACGAATGCTGGAAGCGGTGGGCTTCGGCTCGGGCGACGTGCCAGAGCCCACGGCAACGCCCGCTCCTATGCCCATGCGCGAGGCTGCAGCAGCCCAGGGCGACCGCGAAGACGACACCGGCTGGCGCCGCGTGTCTGGCAATGGCCTGTCGAGCATGAATGACCGCGACCTGGAGCCCATGGCCCAGGACCGCATGCAGAAGCTCGCCGAGTACCTGTGGCAGTCCAACCTGCTCGCCAACCGCCTTGTCGAGCTGCCGCTGGCCTACCTGCTTGCCGAGGGCGTCACGCTGCAGTGCAAAGACCCGGATCACCAGCTCGCGCTCAACGCCTTTTGGAGCGACCCCATCAACAACTGGCCGCTCAAGCTCGAAGGCAAGGTGCGCGCGCTGGGCTTGCTGGGCGAGCAGTGCTACATCGCCAACGTGCGCGAGGGCGACGGCTTCGTGCGCCTGGGTTACCTCGACCCGCGACAGATCGCCACGGTGGTCAACGACCCGGACAACCCCGAGCAGCCCATCGGCGTGGTCACTAAGCGCGACAACCGAGGCCGCCAGTACAAGTACCGCGTGGTGGTGCTGGGCAAGGACGATGAGCTTTTCAGCGCCAACACTGTGCGCATCCGCGCCGAGGACTTCAAGGACGGCGAATGCCTGCTGTACCAGGTCAACAAGTTCCCCAACGGCAGCCGGGGCCGCTCCGACTTGCTGGGACAAATGGACTGGCTCGACGCCTACGACGACTTCCTCTTCAACGAGCTGGACCGCATCGGCTACCTGCGCAACTTCACGTGGGACGTGACCCTGAAGGGCGCCGACGACCAGGCCGTGAAGAAGTACGAGAAGGAATTCGTGCCGCCTGGCCCTAACAGCGTGTTTGTGCATAACGACCAGGTCGAGCTGGAGCCCAAGAGCCCGAACCTGCAGGCGGCCGACACCAGCCAGAGCGCCCGCCTGCTGCGCAACCACGTGCTGGGCGGCAGCACTACGCCCGAGCATTGGTTCGGCGGCGGCGGCGATGTGAACCGCGCCGCCGCATCGGAGATGGGCGAGCCCACCTTCAAGATGTACTCCATGCGCCAGGCCAAGCTGCGGCTCATGCTCGAAGAGATCGGGCGCTTCGTGCTGTGGTGCCGCGCCCAGACCAGGGGCGAGAAGCCCGACTGGGCCAGCGACGACTGGCAGGTCACGGCCGTGTTCCCCGAGCTGCTCAACCGCGACATCACCAAGTTTGCGAGCGCCATGCAGGTCGCTGTGTCGGCCGTGATCCAGATGATCGACGCCGGGCTGCTCACCGAGGAGACCGCGCTCAAGATCGTGGCCGACGTTGCGCAGCGCTTCGGGCAGGACTTCGACGCCAAGACCGAGCTGGAGGCGGCGCGCGCCGAGGCGGCCGAGCGCAAGGCCAAGCGCCTGGCCGAGGACAGCTTCAACCTGCCCGCCGACGTGCGCAACGCTCTCGCCACGGGCACGGCCGCAGCCGCACCGTGACGCCCGAGCAAAAGCGCTTCGAGGCCGTTTTAAAGGAGCGCCTGGCCGAGCGCGCCCGGCTGCTGCTGGGCACCAACCAAAGCGTGGTGGCGCTGCTGCGCGAGGCCCTGCTCCAGATTTCGCAGCAGCTCGCGGCCCAGCCTGCCGACTGGCAGCAGTGGCAGCTCACGCGGCTGCGTGACCAGCTCGAAACCATCCTCACGGCCACGGGCAACCAGGCGGGCGCGGCCGTGAGCGTGGCGTTGCGCAACGGCTGGCAGCAAGGCGAGGACGTGGTGGACAAGCCCCTGGCCGCCGCAGGCATGGGCGTAGAGATGCGCCTGGGCGCGCTCGATGCACGCATCCTAGGGGCCATACAGACCTTCGGCGTGGACCGCATGCGGGCCGTGACGGCCGAGGCGGCGGGCAAGATCACGCGGCAGCTCGGCCTGGTCACCATCGGGAGCACAACGCCATTCGCGGCGATCAAGGCCGTGCAGGCCATCCTGGGCGCGGAGTCGCCCCAACGGGCCACCATGATCGTGACCACCGAAGTCAGCCGGGCTTTTGCCGTGGCCGCGAACGCGCGCCTGGTGCAGGCCGCGCCCCTGGTGCCGGGCCTGGGCAAGCAGTGGCGGCGCAGCGGCAAGGTGCATAGCCGCTGGACCCATGACCTGATGGACGGCATCGTGGTCGATGCCGACAAGCCCTTCAAGGTGCCCAACCCTGGCGGGGGCTTTGACATGATGCAGTGCCCCCACGACCCCAAGGCCCCGCCCGAGCAGGTGATCCATTGCGGGTGCATTGCGCTGCCGTGGCTCAAGACCTGGACGGTCATGACGCCGGGGGCCAAGCCGTTTACCGAGCGCGAGCTGCAGCTCGACGGCCGCAAGGCGGCGCTTGACCAGGCGGCGAAGAAGGCTGGCAGGCGGAAGGAATGAGCCGGGGCGCTACGGGCGTTTAAACGACTGCGCAGCGGCCACCCCATGGATTTTTTCCGCCTGGTGGCTTGGCGGGCCGTTTAAACGTGGTTTAAACGGATGATCGCCTTTCTCCTGGCGGCCCCTGCACGGAAAAATGGTCAATGCACACCGTCGCGCAGGCTTGACGGCTTTTCACTATTGCGGTAAATTTTCGTCACCGGTGAGGATTCGGCAAAGATCGACACCCCCGGTCACTGAGTGGTGGCTCAGTGTTTCGGACCGAAGAGCGTATGTACAGCACCTTAAAAAAGGTCATGGATACGTGTGAGTAGGCCCTAAATTGTGGGAAGAGCAACATGCCTTTAATGAGCATAAGGAACTGGAGTGACGTATGACAAATTTTGGAAAGGAACTGAGAAAAATTCGCCTCGATCTTGGTATCACCTTGTTTGATATGGCTAGTGCTATTGGGATTTCCTCTGCAATGTTGTCGTCTGTTGAGACGGGCAGAAAAGCGGCACCCGATGACTTGGTCGACCGATTGGCGAAGGTCTATGTTGAAGTACGAGATCAAAAACAAAAATTCGTTCAGCTCGCCAACCAGACAAAGAAGGAGGTTCGCTTGGCCCTCGACTCTAGGGAAGATGCAACGGAGCTTGCCGTTGCGTTTGCAAGAAATTTCAGTCAACTATCTGGAGCAGAGATCAATCAATTGATGGCTGTCTTTGATAAGCACCGATAAAGGAGATGTATGAGTCATCCAGGTTTTATCGTTCCCCCTCGTAGAAAGAATGACATATACACAGTTGCAACCTCGATAAGGCAGTGCTTCAACCAACTCATCAGCAAGGAGGGGCGGTTGCCGATAGAAGTTGTGTATGAGCTACTGCCTGATCTGCTTCCGGGATTTGAATTGCAGGTGCGGGATGAGTGGGAAATGGGACAAGATCATGGGCAAACCTTTCCCGATCGCAAGCGGATTTATCTGCGCAAAGATGTCTACGACGGGATGTGTCAAGGGAAAGGTAGGGACCGGTTCACGGCGGCGCACGAGTTAGGGCATCTGTTCTTGCACACTGGTATAGGTTTTGCGCGTGCGATGGACAGCAGTACCAAGATTTACTGCAACAGTGAATGGCAGGCCAACACGTTTGCCAGTGCGCTGTTGATAGATGAAACCCGCCTACAGCAGTGCCGTGACGTCACAGAAGTGATGGAGTGCTTTGGTGTGACGCTCGATGCAGCCAGAGTGAGGTTCAAACGATGAGGCTGCAGAAAGAGAAAAAGAGCCCCAGAGATGCTACCAACACCTCGGGGCCCTTTGGGATGGTGAATAGGGGTCTACCAAACCACCTGTACACGCAATGTCTTGGGGAAGACAGGAGCGAACTCTACCAGTTCGGCGTGGACGGGCAAGTCAAAACCTCTCAACCCGTAACGGAGGAATGCTATGTCCTACTGTCGCGTGAAACCGGTGTTTGTTCGCCGCTACACTCGCCGCCGCTTTGGCCGGTGGGAGTGGGTGACTGAGCACTGGCGCTCGCATCCAGGCCAGATGAGCCTGTTCTGATCGAGGTTGGTGGCGGGAAGTACCAGTTCCCGCCACCCAGGTGCCGAATACGGGTGAGGCATCGGCGGTGCTTTCTTCACGGAAAAGCTTTGGGATTCTACGTCCCATGGCGTTGCGCTGCAACCGGCAACCCCCAGCAACCCTTTGCACGGCATGTCCGTGAGAAAGGTATCCCATGTCTGCTGGTCGCACCGGTGGCCGTTGGGTGATCTGTCGCTACATCGTCAAGAATGGGCGCACGATCTACCCGAAGAACGGCAAGTGCTTTCGCTTTTGGGTCGATGACTCCAAGAAGCGCAAGTGATGCTCTGAACAGCCTCTTGGTTGTTGGCGTCTTGTACGCAATCTGCGCCCAGGCCATACGCCTGAGTACGTAGCAAGCAGTGCGCGGATGCAATCGCGCAACTGTATCTCCGCATCTAGGGCCGACATATGTCGGCCTTAGTTTTTTGTGCCCTCGTCGGCACAGTCACTCCATTGCAACCGCCGCGCCATGCGGCCCTGATGGAGTGACGAATGACCGATCCGACGAAGACCCCGAACAAGGCCGACGAGGCCAAGCAGATGACGGCCGCCGACGCGGCCAAGCGCGTGAAGCGCGCCGTCATTGAGCTTGTGGATGGCAAGGACGGCGCCAAGGTGCCGCGCGCCAAACAGGTGCCTGTGAGCGACAAGGAGGTGCTGTCCTTCCGCGACTACGGCAGCCATGTGGTGGTGGTCACCACCGACGGCCAGAAGCTCTCCAGCCAGGACGAGTAAGCGGCCATGCCGATGAAGCTCATTCCAGCTGGCACCGGCTATGCGCGCCTCACCGAGGCCGTGACCACCGAGTACGGCCAGCTCATCGACCTGGTGCGCCAGGCCGTGCGCGACAAGCTGCGGCTGTCGGCCAATGGCGACTACTACGTGGACGTGCGCGGCATCTGGCCCGACCGCGTGGTGGTGGCCTTCAAGGGGCGCCTGTACAGCTACGCCTACACCGTTGCGGCCGACAACACCGTGGCGCTGGGCGATGCATCCGAGGTGGTGGCGGACTATGCGCCCGTGGGCACTGCGGCCCCTGTGCCCACCCCTGCGCCCGCCGCAGTGGTGCGCGAGGCCAAGGCGCTGCGCCTGGTGGGCGAGGATGGCTCCGAGATCGCTGCATTCCGCGAGGCCGCTGACGGCTCCATCGAAGTCACCATCATCAAGGCGGGCCGCAGCGGCAACAGCAACTACTACCCCGACGCTACGCTGCGCGAGGCCGCACCCAAGTTCGAGGGCGTGCGCGTGTTCGCCAAGAGCGACGCCGATCACATAGCGGGCAAGGGCAAGGATGTGCGCAACCTGATCGGCGGCATCTACGGCGTCCGCTTTGTCGAGGGCAAGGCAACCGACACGGGTGCGCTCGTGGGCACCTTTAAAGCCATCGACCCCACCGATGCGGCCGTCACCAAGATGGTCGAGGCCGTCAAGCGCGGCATGCAGGGCCTGCTGGGCCTGTCCATTGACGCCTTCGCGCGCACCAAGCCGCGCCAGGTGGGCAAGGAACGCCTCACCGAGGCGGTCAAGTTCACGAAGGTGGTCTCCGTCGACCTGATTGTCGAGCCGGGCGCTGGCGGCGGCCTGGATCGTCTGACCGAAGCCGCTGCCGATCCATCCACCAACCCGAAGGAAGAAGCAATGCCTCTCTGGAAGCAACGCATGCTGGAGGCCATCAAGGCCAAGAACCCCGCGAAGCACGCCACGATCAACGTGGACACGATCACCGACGACGAAGTGGTCAACCTGCACGAGGCCGTGTGCGGCCCGCTGGTGCCTGTAGAACCCGGCACCCAGCGCGTGACCGAGGCCCAGGGCGACAACGCCCCGCTGACCCGCGCTGACCTGGCCGTGTTCGAGATGCGCAGCGCGGCGCGCGATCGCATCGCTGGTACCAAGCTGCCCCAGGCCGCCAAGGACCGCCTGCAGGCGCAGATCGCCACCTCTGGTGCTGATCGCCTGACCGAGGCCGCCGTGGGCGACCTCATCAAGGCCGAGGGCGACTACATCGCCCGCATGACCGAGAGCGGCGCCGTGCGCGTGCCCATGTTCGGCGAAGGCTCCATCACGGTCGGCGACCGCAGCCTGACCATGAAGGACATGCTGGACGCCTTCTGGGACCCCACCCACAAGGACCACGGCCGCGTGCAGTCCTTCAAGGAGTGCTACATCGAGATGACCGGCGACCGCCTGGTCACGGGCCGCCTGCGCGAGTGTGACCAGTCGCGCCTGGTCGAGTCGCTGGGCAGTGCATCGCTGGGCGAAGTGCTGGGCGATAGCGTCACGCGCCGCATGCTGGCCGAATACCGCGCAGCGGTGGACTTCGACGGTTGGCGCCAGATCGTCAACGTGGTGCCTGTGAACGACTTCCGCATGCAGCACCGCACGCGCTGGGGTGGATATGGCGACCTGCCTGTGGTGGCCGAGGCTGCGAATTACCAGCCGCTGACCAGTCCTGGCGATGAAGAGGCCACTTACAAGGCCGACAAGCGCGGCGGCACGGAAGACGTGACGCTGGAGATGATCAAGAACGACGACGTGGCTGTGATCCGCCGCATCCCCACGAAGCTCTCGCGTGCGGCGAAGCGAACGCTCGCCAAGTTCGTGTTCGACTTCCTGCGCACCAATGCCGCGATCTACGACGGCAAGGCGCTGTTCCACGTCGACCACGCCAACCTGTTCACGGCCGCGCTGGACAAGGCGGCACTGGCAGCGCACCGCCTGGCGATGCTCAAGCAGACCGAACTGTCGAGCAACGACCGCATCGGCATCACGCCCACGCGCCTGATCGTGCCCGTGGAGCTGCAGGAGGCCGCTGTCGACCTGTTCAAGCTGACTACCAACAACGAGAAGACGTTCATCCAGTCGCTGACGATGAACATCATCCCGGTGTGGTACTGGACGGACGCCAACGACTGGTGCACCGCCGCTGACCCGGCTGACATCCCCGGCATCGAGATGGGCTTCCTGGACGGCCAGCAAGAGCCTGAGCTGTTCGTGCAGGACACGCCCAACGTGGGCTCCATGTTCGCGGCCGACAAGCTGACCTACAAGATTCGCCACATCTACGGCGGCGCGGTGACCGACTACCGCGCCTTCACCAAGGCCGTGGTGGCTTGACCCTGGACACACCCAGCGGAGAGGAGCGCGCCTGACCAGCGCGGGGGAGTGGCCCTCCCTTGTGAAACAGCCCGGCCCGCCCCGCGAGGGGTGGGTTCGTAAAGGCCCCGCACCTGGAGCCTTCACCAACCCAGCCGACCCACTTTTAAACACCGCCCGCCCATGGCTCTCGCCGACATCCAGCAGCTCGTGATGGACCTGGTCTCCGACCAGGCCAAGACCATCACGCCCGAGGTGCGTGACCGCGCCATCGAGGAGGCGCGCGTGCGCTACAGCACCGATCTGCCGCCGGCGCCCGATGCCGATCCCGACGCGATCCCGCAGGCCCACCGCCTGCCCGTGGCGCAATACGCCGCGTACCTGCTGTGCCAGCAGCTCGCCACGCGCTACAGCGGCGAGCGCGATACCGCCGTGGGCGGCGAGGTGGCCCGCACCGAGAGCCGCGCCCGCAACTTCGCGGCGCGGGCCAAGGAATACCGCTCGGCCTACTACGAGGGCACGGGCCAGGCCGACCCGTTTGCAGCCTCGGCCGCAGGCAGCGGCAATGGCCTCGCGCCCGCTGCGGCCGTCACGTCCTGGCCGGGGCGCCGCCGCAACCAGCTCACGCGGGGGGCGCTGTGAGCAGCCTGCATCTGTCCATGCCCAGCCTTGCCGCGCTGCTGCAGGGCTTCGACCAGGCGCCCGAGTTCACGCAGCGCGAGCTGTTGGGCACCATGACCCAGGCCACGCTGCTCGTGGAGCGCGAAGCCAAGGACCGCACACCCAAGGTGACCGGCATGACGGCCGCGAGCATCTCGTCCGACGCCTTCTCCGTGCCCGCTGGCGTGGTTGGACTGGTGGGCAGCTCGCAGCCCACGCTCGGCTTCGTGGAGCTGGGCACGAAGGCGCATATGCCGCCCGTTGAGGCCCTGGTGCCCTGGGTGCGTGCCGTGCTGGGCGTGGACCGCAAGAGCGAGCGCAGCGTGGCCTTCCTCGTGGCCCGCAAGATCGCCCGCAAGGGCACCGAGCCGCAGCGCCCCCTGGAGAAGGCCATTGCCGCGACTGACGGCCAAGTGCTGCGCCTGTTCGAGGACGCTGCGGGCCGCGTGGCCTCGCATCTCGCAGGCCAGGCAGGAGGCGCCGCATGAGCACGCTGCAACAGCACCGCGCCGCCATCGTGGCGGCCCTGGCCTCGGTGCCCGAGATCGGCATCGTGCACGACCGCGAGCGCCACGCCGAGGGCAATGACGCCTTCGCTGACCTGTACGTCTACACGCCGCCAGCGGGCAGCACGCCCGCCGATCCCCACATCCGCGGTTGGTGGCTGCGCCGCAGCAGCACGACCGAGCACAGCACGAACACCGTGCGCCACGTCAACGTGCACACCTGGACCGTGCGCGGCTACCTCGCCTTCCGCGATGCCGACGCGACCGAGCTGGTGATGGATGGCCTGGTCGAGCGGTTTCGCGCCGTGGTGCGAGCTGACCCGACCCTGGGCGGCGTGTGCCAGCCCGGCCCGCTGGCAGGCCATGACGACAACTCGGACGGCGTGCAGGTCGTGGATGCCGGGCCGGTGTTTTTCGCGGGAGTGCTTTGCCACTCCGTTGTCTTGCAACTCAGAACCTGGAGCTACCTGTGACCACCAAGAAGGCTACCGATGCCACCACCCGTAACGACGCGCAAGCGCCGCAAGCCCAAGAAAGGCCACAAGCCGAGCAGTCGGCCGCAGCCAGAGCAACTGCCCCTGCCGCTGGAAGTGACGCCGCCGTGGCTGCTGCCCCGGCGCCCGCCACGCAAGCCGCGCCGCCCGCTCGCGATCAACACACCGGCCAGGGCGGCCTGTACCGCCGCAACCCGGACGGCACGCGAACGCTGATCGAGCGCACCGAGCGCAAGGCGGATGACGCCTCGGCGAACACCCAGGCCGGTTAACCGGCATTCCTCAACCGCACAGGAGTTAAACGGCCATGTCTGACGTCATCTTCATCAACTCGACCCTCATCCTCGCCAAAATTGAAACCGTGAAGGGCGACGACGCTCTGCCCACGGGTGCCGCAAACGCCATCCTGGTCAGCGATGTGACCTGGACGCCGCTGGAAGGCGACGAAGTGGAGCGCAACAACATCCGCCCCTTCTTCGGCGATGGCGGTAGCACCCAGGTGACCCAGTACTGCAAGCTGGCTTTCTCGGTCGAAGCCACGGGCGTGGCCGCTGCGGGCGATTTGCCGGGCGTCGAGCCTCTGCTGCGCGCGGCGGGCTGCAGCGTGACGGTGACGCCCGGCGTCGACGCTCGCTTCGCCCCAGTCTCCAGCGAGCTGGAGAGCGCTACCTTCTACGTCGCCATCGGCCCCAACCTCCAGAAGGTGACCTCCGGCATGCTCAACTGCAAGCTGGACGCGCCTGCCAAGGGCATTCCCAAGTTCCAGTTCGAGATGTGGGGCACCTACCAGGCAGCGACTGCGGCCGCGCTGCCCGCTGTGAGCTACGCGAAGTTCCAAGAGCCGTTTGGCGTCAACAAGGTCAACACCCAGCTCTCGCTGCTTGGCGTGCAGGTTGCCACTACGGCGTTCAGCCTCGACTTCGGCAACGTGCTGGTCAAGCGCGACGGCCCCAACCTCGACACGGTCGAGATCGCGGACCGCAAGTCCAAGGGCTCCATCACGTTTGACAACACGCCGGTCTCCGTCATGAACTGGGTGGAGCGCGCCCGCATGAGCGCGCGCGGGCCGCTTTCGATCATCCATGGCCCCAGCCCCACCAACGTGATCGAGCTGCACGCACCCAATGTGCAGCTCGGCAAGCCGTCCTTCGGCAACGACGGCGGCATCCAGCAGATCACGACGCCGCTGCGCTTTGTTCCTCAGGCCGGGAACGACGAGTGGGAAATCGTTTTCCGCTGATCCGCAGCGCGCCCGCATTTTTCCTCAACCAACCACTTCAACCACCAAAAGGTATCCACCATGGCCGTCAAGATTTCCGGTCTCAAGCCCACCGTCGCCTGTCCTGCCAGTCTGTATCTGCGCGGCGATGACGACACGTTCATCGTCCACAAGTACACGGTGATCTTCAAGCGCCTGCCGAAGGCCGAGATGGAAGAGCTGAGCGAGCTGTACACCACCGGCAAACGCATCGAGACCTTCATCGCTGGCACCACCGAGCCGGTCGTGGAGACCAAGCGCATCACCATCACTGAGCTGCTGGACCGCGTCGTGCACGGATGGGGCGGAATGCTGGACGAGAACGGCGAACCCGTGCCATACAGCCGGGAGGAGCGCATAGCCACTGAGCAGGAGTTCCCCGGCCTGGAGCAATCCATGGCCGTGACGTGGTTCGACACCTTCTCCTTTCACCAGCGCGAGGCAGCGCAAAAAAACTCCGTGGCGCAGTCCGGCACTACCTCGGCCGAGACGACGCGCACCGCCACGTAGTCGACGCCGGTCTGCGGGCTGATGCCGCGCTGCTCGGGGTGGACCTCAACCAGCTCATACCGCCCGAGCAGCAGCGGCACCGGCCGCAGGACTTCGAGCTGTGGCCCGAGCACGCGATGGCCTGGAACGTGTACCTGGGCTGCGGCACGCAATGGGTCAAGGCACGGGGGCTGATGGGGGGCGTGGTGTGGGAGGGGCTCAACTACCCCGGCGTCGAGGTGGTGATGCGCCGCTATGGCGTGCCACCGGAGCAAGAGGGCGAGGTGTTTGCCCAGCTCCAGGTGCTGGAGCAGGAAACCGTGAAGTTGCGCAACCAGCAGCAGAAATGAAACAGGCCGGATTGTCCGGCCTGGTTTCAGAAAGAGAGTAAGCCGCTCACCTGACCAGGCGGTACAGCAGCCAGGCAGGAACGGCCACCACGGGCAGCAAAGCCCAAGCAGCACCGGCCGTGGGCTTGTTGATGAGCAACAACACCAGGACGGGTAGCCAGAAGCCGGTCAGGAACTTGGACATACAGGGACTTTAAAACAAATGAGCGCGGTACGCCAGGTTGGCATCAAGATGGTGGTGGACGCCCAGTCGGTTTCGACTGAGCTGCCCCGTGCCGCGCGCGAGTTCGTTGCCCTGGGGGCGAGCGCCGAACAGGGCGCCGCGCGCGCCACGCGCAGCTTGGCGCAGGTCAGCATGTCGGTGCGCGACATTGTGCAGGGCGCGGCCGGGCTGCACGTTGTAAGCCAGGGTATCGAGGCGATCAGCAATGCCATCACGTCCATGCCGCGCATGGCGTTCGACTTCTCGAAGAACCTGGAAGTGAGCCAGGTCGGCATGGCGGGCATCTTGGGCTCGATGACGGCCATCAACGGCCAGCAGCTCGACTACAACCGTGGCCTGCAGCTCGCCGTCGAGTACGTGCGCAAGCTCAACGACGATGCGCTGCGCACGGCCGCCACGTCCGAGGAGCTGACGCGCGTGTTCCAGGCCCTGCTCGCGCCAGGCCTGGGCGCCAAGATGACGCTGGAGGAAATCCGCCAGCTCACCGTGGTGGGGACCAACGCCGTCAAGAGCATGGGCCTGGATGCGAGCCAGGTGGTGCAGGAACTGCGCGACCTGGTGGCGGGCGGCATCACGCCCGCCAGCTCGACACTGGCGACCGCGCTCGGCCTCAAAGACTCTGACATCGCCAAGGCCAAGGCATCGAGCGAGGGGCTCTTCAAATTCTTGATGGATCGTCTCAAGGGCTTCGAGGCATCCAGCGAAGCGTTTGGCGACACGCTCAAGGGCCGCTTGGACACCATCAAGGAAGGTGCCACGCGCGTGGCGGCCGAGGGCATGGAGCCGCTCGTCACGGCATCCAAAGCCGCATTGGGCGAGGTCTCCAAGCTCTTCACCACCGTTGATGAAAACAAGAACGTCGCGCTCAACCGCGACCTGGTGGATGGCATCAAAGCAGTGTCCCAGGCGGCCGTGGATGGCGCGGGCATGCTGCGCGATCTTGCCGCGGTGGTGGTCGAGCACCGCGATGCCGTGGCGCTGCTCGCCTCGGCCTATGCCGGTGTGCGCCTGGGCGGCTACATCGCCGACTTGGTGGCGGCCACTGCCGCAAAGGTCGAGGCGGCCCAGGCATCGCGCTTGGCGGCCGTGCAAGCTGCGGCTGAGGCGGCGGGCAATGTGGAAGTGACAACCACCTCGCGCGCCAAAGTAGCCGCGTACCTGGCCGAGCTGTCGGCCAAGGTTGCCAACGCTGAAGCCGATGCGGCCGCGCAGACAGCGCGCCTTGCCACTCTCGCTACCACGCAAGAGGCCATTGTGGCCGCGCGTGCTGAGGTGGCAGCGAAGCTGGACTCGGTGCGTGCCACCATGGCCCAGGCCGAGGCGCAGATCGCCGCCGCGCGTGCGGCCGGAGCGCAGAGCGTGGCGCTGGCGCTCTTGCGTGAAGGCACCGATGCCCTGACGGCCGCGCAGGCCCGCCAGGCCGCGCTGGTGACTGAGCTGGCGACGCTGGGCAAACAGCAGGCCGGTGTGCAGGCCGCCATTGCGGCGGCCACCACGGCCCAGACGGCTGCGCAGAATGCGGCTGCTGCATCGGCTACACAGCTCGCTGCGGCACAGGGCGCGGCCTCGGTGGCCGGGCGCGCGCTTAGCGGCGTGGTTGGGTTCCTCGGCGGCCCCATCGGCATCGTCACCACGGCATTGACGCTGGGCGTGACGGCGTGGACGCTGTGGGGCAATGCGGGCTCGGATGCCGAGCGCAAGGTGCAGGGCTCGGTCGAGCGCAGCACGCCCGAGATCATTGCGGACCTGGACAAGCAGATCACCAAGCTCAACCAGCGCAATGCCCTGGTGGCTGCGGGCATGGGAGACATTGCCAAGCAGAGCAGCCAGGCCGCCGATCGCCTGGCCGAGCTGCAGGGCCAGATCGACAACCTGCAGGCAGGAAAAGGGCCGAGCGGCGGCGAAGCTCTGCCCGAGGCCGCTCGCGTTGAGCTGCTGCAAAAGCTGCTGGCGCAATACGGCACCCTGGCGGGAAAGATCAAGAGCGCCGAGGAGGCCCAGGCAAACCTCAACAGCGGCGCGGGCAAGCTCACCCTCACGGTGCAAGGCACCGAGCAGGCCTGGCGCATGTCCATCGACGGCATCAAGACCGCGACCGCGATCCAGCAGGAGTACACGGACAAGCTACAGGCCTCGCGCGATGCGTTCAAAGCCTACAGCGCCCAGCTCGAAACGGGCCCCAACGCCAACCCGGAAAAGCTCCGCAAGGCCCAGGCCGAGCAGGCCCAGGTCGAAAAGCAGCTCGCGCAGGAGCGCGACAAGAAGATCAAGGAACTGGGCGCCGCTGCGGCGACCGAGCGCGCGCACGCCATCGACGCCGAAGTCACCGCGATCAAGCACGGCTACAAGCTGCTCGCCGCGCAGACCGCCGACAGCCTGGCAGAGGTCGAATCGGCCAAGAAGCAAGGGCTGCTGAGCGAGTCCGAGGCGCTGGAGAAGCGCACCGCGCTGCAGCTTGCCGACATCGACGCGCAGCGCGCCGCCATCGAATCCGAGCTGGCCCTGGTGAAGGGCCGCAAGGACTCGGCCAAGAAGCAAGCCGAAATGGTGGGCGAGCTGGCCGAGCTGGCACAGAAGCGCACCAACATCGAGACCCAATCCGCGCGCCAGCAGCGCGAGCTGGACGGCCAGGCCGCCGACGAGCTGGAGCGCCGCATCACGGCCGAGCGTGCCGCTGCCGCACAGAGCACCGAGAACCTGCGCGTGGCGAAGCTCGACACGCTGGAGATCGGCAAGACGGGCGCGGCCCTGGGTGCGCTGCGCCAGGCGCGCGTGGAGGACACGGCCAAGCAACTGGAGGCGCGCGCCGTCATCATGGACGGCATCGACCTGTCGGGCCGCGCGAGCGCCGCGCTGCGCAAGCAGGCGCAGGACACGCGCGACCTGGCGAAGACCCAGGGCTACAACGAATCGGCCCGCATGGTGTACGAGTACGCCAAGGCCATTGATGAAGCGAACCGCGAGACCCAGTTCGAGCTGAGCCTGTCCACCGTCTCGCAGCGCGACCGCGAGATCGCGCTGGAGCAGTACCGCATTGCCATCGATCTCAAGAAGCGGCTCGAAGAGATCGACGCCAAGAACCCGGCCGACCGCGAAGCCGCCGAGCGCCTCAAGACCAGCGCCACCGAGGCCGCAGCGCGTGCCCAGGCGGGCGTGGTGGGCCGCGTCTATGCGCGCGAGTGGACGCGCACGGTGGACCAGATCGATGACACCTTCCGCACCGGCTTTGCGGACATGCTCAACCGGGGCGAGGAAGGGTGGCATGCGTTCAACAAGAGCCTCGCCACCTCGTTCAAAACCCTGGTGGCGAACGAAATCTATAAGTCGCTCGCGCAGCCCTTCGTCGTCAACATCATCGGCAATCTGCTGGGCCTCACGGGCCTGGGCGGCATCGCGCAGACAGCCATGGGTGGCGGTGGCGGCCTGCTGGGCTTAGCGAGCAGCGCATCCAGCCTGTACACCGCTGGCAGCAGTGCCCTGAACATGCTCGGCTTTGGCGCTGGCGCCTACGGTACAGCGTCGGCCGCCGCCACCGCTGCAGCGGCTGGAGGCAGCTATGCGGCTCCGGGAATGATGGCGATGGTCAACGTTCCTGGCTCCGCTGCTGCAGGTGCTGCCGCGTCTGGAGGGTTTTCGAGCCTCATCAGCGCAATCCCTGGGTGGGGCTGGGCACTGGGCGGCCTGGCACTGCTCGCGGGTAGCGGGCTGTTCAAAGACAAGAGCGGCACGCCGCATTGGGGCGCGGGCGCGACCTACGACAACGGCACGGTCACGGGCGGGCGCGACATCTACGACAACGCGCATTTTTCGATGGGCATCCAGCGCGAGTACAGCGCCAAGGTGCAGCCCTTCGTGGATGGCGTGGTCAAGGGCGTTGGCTCCACCCTCGACACCATTTCCCGCGCCTTCGGCGGCAAGGGCGGCTACCAGGTCTCGACGGCCTACGCCGACGACACGAGCGAAGACCCCAGCTTCGGCAGCTTCCGCATCACGCAGGGCGGCAAGAAGCTCATCGACTGGAACGACACGCGCGCCGATAAGTGGGCGCCCCGCAACTTCGCCGACGGTGAAGAGGGCCAGAAGCTGTATCTCGCGGAGATCGCGAAGGACACGCGCAAGGTCTTGCTCGACATGGAGCTGCCGAGCTGGGCGCACAACCTGATCGAGTCCATCGGCGAAGCGGCCAGCATGGACGATCTCGCCAAGGTCGTTGACGAGATCGGAAAAATCCAGAACCTGTTCGTGCGCCTCGGCGACACGATGGTCGGGTTTGCGAACATGACCGACCTGGCCTTCGAGGCGCTGCTGCGCGCCTCGGGGGGCGCGGACGCGCTGGCCGCCAATGCCGATTCGTTCTACAAGAATTTTTACGCCGACGACGAACGCAAGGCCATTGCCAAGCGCCAGCTCAACGACCAGCTCAAGGACTTGGGCGTTGACATCAACCTGGACGATCCAGAGGCCCAGGCCAAGTACCGCAAGCTGGTAGAAGACAAGCTCGCCCAGGCCAACGTCGAAGAGGCCAACCGCAAGGTCGCCAAGGACAAGATCGCCAACGCCGTCACGGCCGGTGGCATCGACTCCATGAAGGACAAGGACATCGCATCGCTGGTGCGCGATGCGCTGGGGCCGGACTCGAAGGCGTCCGATGCCGACATCAAGGCGATCACGGACGGCATCGCGGCGCTCGACACCGCAGGCATGAGCACCGACAAGCTCACGGGCTCGATCTCCGAATTGCTCAAGCCTGTGGTCGGCACGGGCAAGAGCGCCGCTGACACCGCCGCCGCGCTGCTGGGCCTCAACGGTGTCTTTAAAGAGGTCACGTCCTCGGCCGAGGATGTCGCCGCTGCCGAGAAGGCCCGCAAGGACGCCGCCGAGAAGGCCCAGCGCGAGGCCCAGGATGCGGCCTGGGCGCTGCTCCAGCGCTCGGTCGAAGCCGAGCGCACGGCTGCGCAGGCCCGCGTGGAGGCCGCGCAGGAGCGCGTCGATGCAGACCGCGCGATCATGGACGCGCTGCGCGGCCCCATCGATACGTTGCGCGGCAACGTAGAGGCCACGCGCGCCATGACGGCTGCCGCCGCCAACAAGACGATTGACGACGCGCTGGCCGTGTTCCGTGGACCGGGCTACCTGCCCGACGCCAAGGCTATCGGCGAGGCAGCGCAGACCGCTGCCTCGGGCATCACGACCAGCGGCTACAGCTCGCGCCTCGACTACGAGGCCGCGAACATGATCCTCGCCAACAAGCTGGAAGTGCTCCACGACGGCGCGGAAAAGCAGCTCTCGACCGACGAGCTGGCGCTAGAGCAGGCCAAGGCCACCGTGGACTACCTCGACAGACTGCTCAAGCAGGGCCGCGAGGCGCTCGACGTCGCGCGCGGCATCGACACGCGCATCCTGACGGCGGACCAGGCCTGGGATGAGTTCCGCAAGGTGGTGATCGACAAGACCAAGGGCACCGACAAGACCACGGGCGGTGGCGGCGGCGGCAGCGGCGCGGGCGGAACGGATGATAGCCACGTCGTGGCAGGCCCGGTTGACCCCAATGCGGGCACCACCCAAACCATCCGCCCGGGGGACCGCACGGAAGACGGCGGCTACTACGTCGAGGGGTACTTTGGCTCGGGCTATGGCTCCACGTTCCGGCCGTCCACGGACGCCGAGACCGAGAAGCTGCGGCAAGTTGACAAGTGGATGGACAAGTACCGAGGCACGGGCGACGTGGACGGCCTGCTCAACGAGGCGCGCGACAAGGGCTTCACCCTGTCGCAACTCGCCACCGTGGGCGGCTGGAGCTATGCGGACCTGGTGGAAGTGTCCCGTGATCATGGCATTCCGCGCTTCGCTGCGGGCGGTCTGCACGGCGGCGGCGTTCGTATGGTTGGCGAGGACGGCCCGGAGCTGGAAGTCACCGGCCCCTCGCGCATCTACAACGCACAGCAGACCCAGCAGCTCCTCGCGGGCCTGGGCGATGGCGGTGGCGACACCGCAAAGCTGCTTCAAGAGCTGATCACGCAGTCTTACATCATCGGCCGCCGTCAGATCGAGCTGCTGCAGACCATGGAAACACTCGCACGCAAGTCGGATGCCACGGGCGTGCTGCAACGGGAGCCCGCATGACGCTGGCCGGATACAGCAGCGGCATGGGCTTCCTGCCGCCCATGCAGATCACACTGACCAACATGGTCACCAACGTGGCCGCCAGCACGCTGCCCGCATGGGCTGCGAATGTGCAGTACGCGCTCAATGAAGAAGTCATCGACGCGCAGCGCGTGATCTGGCGCAGCATGATGGCCAACAACCTCGGCAACGATCCTGCATCGACTGTAGGCAAGTGGCAAAACCGGGGCGTCGAGAACCGCTTGCGGATGTTCGACAGTTCGCTCGCCACATTCACCGAGGCCGACGACGTGATCGAGTTCACCGTCACTCCCGGCCGCGTGGTCACCGATCTGCAGCTCATGGGCGTGCGGGCCTACGACGTGCAGGTGACCATGACCGATCCAGTCAACGGCCTGCTGTTCGACTCGGGGGTGATCGTCACGCTGCGCCCGAGCGGCAATAGCCATTGGGGGTACTTCTTCAACCCCATCGAGTTCGAGCCCAAGCTGCTCATCTCGGGCCTGCCCGCTTACGTCGGCGCGAGCATCAAGGTGCGCCTGCGCAACCCCGGCGCCAAGGTGCGCTGCAGTGAGGTGGTGCTGGGTCGCTCGATCTGGCTGGGCGACACCTACTGGCGGCCGAGTATCGGGTTTGACGACTGGGGCCAGAAAGCGCGGGATCCCTGGGGCGGCTGGAAGGTTACCCCCGGATCGTATTCCGACCGCATGAAGCTGCAGGTGCTCGTGCGCGGCACCCAGTACGACCGCACCCGCGAGCTGATCCTGCCGTACCGCTCCACGCCCGTGGTCGTGATCGGCGCGCGCGGCATCAACGCTTTGACCATCTACGGCTACATCACCGGCTTCGAGCAGGTGCTCGTGGCCCACGGTTTTTCTGACTGCAACCTCACCATCGAAGGAACTGAGCAATGAGTGGTTTCACCCCTCCACCTTCACCGCCGCCCGCGACGGTGCCCATTCCCAGCCGTCTCACCGACAACCAGGTGGTGTTCGATGAAAAAACGGATGCCTACCTCAACTGGCAGGACAAGCTGCGCAACTGGCTCGCATCGCACATCACCTGGCTGGGCACGTTCATTGACGAGGTCGGCGTGGCCTGGGGGCAAATCGCTGATGCAGTGTCTGCCGCCCAGAACGCAGCCGTGGCCGCTGCAACGGCCAAAGAGGCGGCTATTGGCGCAGCGAACTTCAAAGGCTTGTGGCCCGGCATGGCGGGCGCGCTGGCAAAGCCCGCATGCGTCAAGCACAAGGGCCGCTTTTGGCTGCTGCTCAACAACCTCGCCAACGTGGCGGCCAGCGAGCCGGGCGTGTCTGCGGATTGGACGTCGCTCGACTCGGGCAACGTGATGCAGGAAGTCGCTGTAAGCACTGTGATGGTGCCAGGCGTGAAGTACGTCGTCAAAAACGCAGGCATCACGCTTACCGCGCCCGCTGGATTGCTTGTAGGTGACCCGCTGCGTGCGTACGACGCATCGGGCGGGGGCTTCTTGGCCGACTGGAACGGCTACCCAGTCAAGGGCGATGTGCAGACCGTTCCCATGTCCATCCCCCGGTACCGGGGTTTCGATGTTTCTTACTCGGGGAGCACCCTCGCATGAACAAGGCTTTTAACGAACTATTCCCGGGCGGTGGCGGAGGCGTGCTGGCGCCCAGCCTTGCCACCAACTTTTTCACCTCCCGCACCTGGGTGGCTCCGCAAGACGGCATCGTGGTCGTACGCGCCATGGGCGCCGGAGGCGGCGGTGCGCAGGGCGGGAATGCTACAGGCGGCTACTCGGCTTCGTGGGGCGCAAAAGCCTTGCGGGTGAGCAAGGGCACCGCTGTGGCGGTTGCCATTGGCGCGGGCGGCGTTGGCCGGTCGGGATCTAGCGGAAACGGTAACGCGGGCGGCAATACGACGGTCACGATCAACGGCGTGACGTATATCGCCTATGGCGGCCCCGGTGGTGTCTACAACGCTGCAGCGGTGTTGCCCAATGGCCCATCGCCATCCGCGAACTGGGACTTTGGCGTCGACAGCGTGCGGCCCTGGTGGCAAGCGGGCACCTGCTACTCGGGCGGTGCCGGTGTGGACATCCTGGCCCAGGGCAACAACGCGACCACGTCGTCTTTTTCGCCTGGTGCTACGGGCGGCGGCGGTGGCGGAACGGGATCGGCGGCGGTGGCTGACAGCACGACGCCTGGCGGCGCAGCGCCTGGTGGCTATTCGGCAGACGGGCGGCCTCCAGCCAACCCACCCATTTACCTCGATGCGTCCGATGGCGAGTGGGGAATCTCATTCTTCGGCGGCTCTGGTGGATCGGGATCGGGCAACGGCGGCAATGGCGGCGGTGGCCAAGGTGGTTCGAATGTTGGCAGCGGCGGCAATGGCGGCGGCGGTGGCAGTTCAAGCCCCGCAGCAGGGAATGGCGGTATCGGCGGGGGGGGCGGCGGCTCCGGCGTGGGCAGCGGCGGAAAAGGTGGCAACGGTTTCGCTCACCTTAAATTCTTCGCAGACATGAGGCTCTGAAAATGCGCATCGAAATCCTGAGCCCTGACGGCTCCACTGTGATCGACACCATCCTCGGTGACCCCGCTTGGGCAGAGGAGCACTACCCCGGCGTGTGGCGCGAAGCGGCTGATCAAGGCGATGCGGTAGACCTTGGCGCCATCAAGGCCTCCAAGAACGAGGAGATCAACGCTGCGCGCCTAGCGGCGAATTTCTCCTCTTTCCCGTTCGCAGGCAAGCAGATTGCCAGCGATCAATTGAGTCGCAGCGACATCGACGGCACTAACGGGTACGTTAGCTTGTACGGTGCTATGCCGCCCGGGTGGCCCGGCGTTTGGAAAGCAACGGACAACAGCTACGTTCCGCTGCCAGACGTGGCTGCGTGGAAGGACCTCTACTCGGCCATGTTCGCGCAGGGCAATGCGAACTTCGCGCACTCCCAGGTGCTCAAGGCGCTGCTGGCTGCAGCCGATACGCCCGAGGACGTGGCCGCGATCCACTGGGGCATGGAGGTCTGATGCTGCTCGCTTCCTACAAAGCCACACGCCCCGGCCTGCAGGGCATCGCCAACCGCGTGATCCGGCTGCGGCTGCGCAGCCCATATAGCCACAGCGAGGTTGTGTTTGAGCCTTCCGACCTGGTCGGCCACCTGATGCCCGATGGCACCGCCGAGCGCGGTGCGGACGGCTCGCTCTGGTGCGCCTCCAGCGTGGCGGCTGAGGCGCTGCCCAGCTACTCGCCGCGCCGGGCTGGCAAGACGGGCGGCGTGCGCTTCAAGCGGATCACGCTCAACCCGGACCATTGGGACGTGCGGCGCCTCGCGGTCGACCCGCTGCGTACAGCGCAGTGGTTCAAGGACCACGAGGGCGAGCTGTACGACTGGCAGCTCATCCTGGGGTTCGTGGCTTGGGTGATCCCGCAGCAGGCCCAGCGGTGGACCTGCAGCGAGTCCGCTGCGGCGGCCCTGGGTGTGCCAGATGACGAGGCCTGGCGCTTCGACCCAGCCAACCTGCGCCATGCGGTGGTCGCTCGGATGTAGGAGAAAAAAGACAGGGCGAATGCCGAGGGTGCGGGAACACCCCTGGCAAACGTCTTTGCCGTGAGCGAGCACGGCATCAACCAAAGACCCTGCCACCTGTACAGGCCGGGCGATCATAGGTGATGCCGACATGCAAGAAGTGAGATGTGGCCGGTGCCAGAAGCTGCTGGCCCGAGCCGATGGAATCGTAGAGATCAAGTGCCCGCGCTGCGGGTGCATGAACCACTGGAGAGCCAGCGCCGCTGATCGCAGCAGCCCGAGCCCCAAGCCAGAACGCCCAGAGCGTCATCAACCAAGGAAACGCGATGACGACGCAACTGAAAAGCCCACTGGCGTGGCTGGGCGGCAAGAGCCGCCTGGCCGACCGGATCATCGAGAAGATGCCGGTTCACCAGACCTACTGCGAGGTGTTCGCAGGAGCCGCCTGGGTGCTCTTTAAAAAGCCCGAAAGCAAGGTCGAGATCATCAACGACATCAATTCGGACCTCACCAACCTCTACAGGTGCGTCAAGCACCATCTAGCTGAGCTGGTGGCGCAGTTCCGCTGGATGCTGGTGTCGCGTGATGAGTTCGACCGCTTTCTCAAAACGCCCGCCGACACGCTCACGGACATCCAGCGTGCGGCCAGGTTCTTTTACCTGGCCAAGAGTAGCTTCGGGGCCAAGATCGTCAAGCCGACCTACGGCATCTCGGCGACCGGAGCGCCTCGGCTCAACCTGCTAAGGGTCGAGGAAGACCTCAGCGAAGCCCACTTGCGACTCGCCAGGGTCTTCATTGAGAACAAGCCATACGACCAGGTCATCCAGCGCTTCGACAAGCCAGGCACGCTGTTCTACGTGGACCCGCCGTATTGGGATTGCGAGAACGACTATGGCGTGGGGTTGTTCAGCCGGGAGGACTTCGGGCGCCTGGCGGGGCTTCTGGACGGTCTCAAGGGGCGTTTCATCTTGAGCCTGAACGACACGCCGGGCGTGCGCGAGACCTTCGGCAACTTCCGTATTGAGGCGATCAAGACGCGCTACAGCGTCAGCGGCGCCAAGAAACAGGAGGCGGCCGAGGTGCTGATCAGCAACTTCAAGTTATCCACAAAGTGAGCCGAGGCTTTAAAACTGCGCCAAAGCCAGCGTGAAAAAGCGCCAAAGCCAGCGTAAATTAGTGCCAAAGCGCGCGGCGCGCTACTCCCGTTTGGAGGCGCCTCCCTATTTTCCCGGGGTACTCGGGGAGCCGGAGGAATTTGCTGCAAAATAGAACGAACGTTCGTTTTTGCAGCCATCATGCCCACACCCGCCAAGACCCGCTCCGCTGAAGCCCTCGCCGCACCGCGCACGCGCACTGGCCGTGGGCGCGCGCTGCAAAAAGGGCAGCAGACCAAGGCCGCCATCGTCGATGCCGCGCTGGGCCTGGCCACGCATATCGGGCTCGAGGGGTTGTCCATCGGCGCGCTGGCCGATGTGACGGGCATGAGCAAGTCGGGCGTGTTTGCCCACTTCGGTTCGCGCGAGGAGCTGCAGATCTCGGTGATCCGCGAGTACCACACGCGCTTCGAGCAAGAGGTTTTCTACCCCGCCATGAGCGCGCCGCGCGGCGTGGCCCGCCTGCGCGCGATGTTCGACAACTGGATGAAGCGCACCTCGATCGAGATCGACTCGGGCTGCATCTATATCAGCGGCGCCGTGGAGTTCGATGACCGCACGGGTCCCGTGCGCGATGCGCTCGCCAGCTCGGTGATGACCTGGCACGCCGCCATGCGCCGTGCCATCGAGCAGTGCAAGGAGCAGGGCGACCTGCGCGCCGACGTGAACGAGCAGCAGATGCTCTTCGAGATCCACGGCCTGATCCTCGCGCTGCACTACGAGGCGCGCTTTCTGCGCAACGCGGGCTCGATCCAGCGCGCGTTGACCGGCTTCGACAACATCCTGGCCCGCTATGGCGCTGCTGCGCCGGCGCGCGGCTGACTTTCCTTACCCACCCAACCGCTTCAACCAAGGAGTACGTCCCATGCCTACCTACACGCCGCCCCTGCGCGACATGCAATTCGTCCTGCATGAGGTCTTCCAGGTCGCTGAGGAGTTCAAGGCGCTGCCCGCGCACGCCGAGACCGATGCCGACACGATCAACGCGGTGCTCGAAGAGGCCGGCAAGTTCGCCGCCGAGGTGGCGTTCCCGCTCAACATCAGCGGCGACACCGAGGGCTGCACGCTGGACCAGGCGACGCACGCCGTCACCACGCCCAAGGGCTTCAAGGAGGCCTACGCGAAGTACGTCGAAGGCGGCTGGGCCGCGCTCTCGTGCGATCCGCAGTACGGCGGCCAGGGCCTGCCCTTCGTGCTCAACCAGTGCCTGTACGAAATGCTCAACAGCGCCAACCAGGCCTGGACCATGTACCCCGGCCTGTCGCACGGCGCCTACGAGGCGCTGCTGGCCCACGGCACCGATGCGCAAAAGCAGACCTACCTGCCCAAGCTCGTGAGCGGCGAATGGACCGGCACCATGTGCCTGACCGAACCCCACTGCGGTACCGACCTGGGCCTGCTGCGCACCAAGGCCGAGCCCCTGGCCGACGGCACCTACAAGATCACCGGCAACAAGATCTTCATCTCGGCCGGCGAGCACGACATGGCCGCCAACATCGTCCACCTCGTGCTGGCCCGCCTGCCCGATGCGCCCAAGGGCAGCAAGGGCATCAGCCTGTTCGTGGTGCCCAAGTTCCATGTGAAGGCCGACGGTTCGCTGGGCGAGCGCAACCCGATCTTCTGCACGGGCCTGGAGCATAAGATGGGCATCCACGGCAACGCCACGGCGCAGATCGCCATCGACGGCGCCATCGGCACCATGGTGGGCGAGCCCAACAAGGGCCTGGCCGCCATGTTCGTGATGATGAACGCCGCGCGCCTGGGCGTGGGCAACCAGTCGCTGGGCCTGA
>JASLFM010000011.1 GCA_030150585.1 Acidovorax sp. | reverse complement strand
GCAGTTGCTGCCCCGGGTCTGCCTGGCCATGCTGTTGTGGGCGGCCAGCCTGGCCAACGCGGCCACCATGAAAACTGTCATGGATACGGTCAACCTGTCCCCTACGGGGAACGTCTTCGCGAATGCGGACTATCAACGCTCGCAGAAATTTGCCGTGGGCTCGGAGGATGTGCGCATCACCAGCGTGACGGTCAACGTCTTTGACAGCTTCGGCATAGTGGTGCCGCTCATCAAGCTGTGCGACGCGGCTGGGGCGAACTGCGAGTCGTTCACCACATCCAACCCCGTGTCTCCCGGCCACAATGTTTTAAATGGCTCGTATGTGGCGCGTGCGGGAACGACGGTGACAACCGTCTTCAGCTGCCTGTGCACCGGTAGCAGCGGGTACGGCATCTACACTTTGAGAACCGATGTTCCCGGTGTCACGGGGCCAGCGCCAGGGTATGTCTTCCTCGCAAAAGCCGAGGGTGAATTGATGCCATCCGTGAGTTCCCTCTCTCCCGCCAGCGGCTCGATTGCGGGAGGTGTGCCGGTCACGATCTCTGGCGCCTATCTCTCGGACGTCACGGACGTCAAGTTCGGCAGCGTCGGAGCCAACGCATTTTCCGTGCTTGATGCCAACACCATCATGGCTGTGCCTCCCGCCCAGGGCGCGGGCGCGGTGGATGTCACGGTCACTTCGCCCAGCGGAACAAGCGTCGCCAGAGCTGCTTCCAGTTACACCTATGTCGCGCCGCCCGCCAGCACCAACGGCTCGTCCACCGTGGCCTATGGGGCCAGCAATGCACCCATTGCGCTGAGCTTGTCAGGCGGCGCCCCGGCCGCCATCAACGTGCTGGCCCAGGCCGCCCACGGAGCCATATCGGTCAATGGGGCCAGCGTCAGCTATACCCCCGTGGCGGGCTACGCGGGCCCGGACTCGTTCGTCTACACGGCCTCCAACATCGCGGGGGTGAGCGCTGCCTCGACCCAGTCGATCACCGTGGCCGCACCCACCATCAGCTATGCGCCTTCCGCGCCCGCCAACGCCAGCTTTGGCGTGCCCTACAGCCACAGCCTCGCGTCCGCTGGCGGGGGCGCGGCACCCTATGCGTATTCACTTGCCAGCGGCTCGCTGCCCGGTGGCCTGAACCTGTCTCCCGCCGGGCTGATCACGGGCACGCCTACGGTGGCAGGGACATTCCAGTTCGAGGTGAGCGCTACGGACAGCAGCACAGGAGTTGGGCCCTTCACCGCCACCAGCGCGCCGCTGTCGCTGACGGTCGACCCGCCCACCATCGGCGTGTCGCCCGCGTCGCTGCCCGCGGCCTCTGTGGGCGCGGCCTACAGCCTGGCTTTCAGCGCCACGGGCGGGACGGCGCCCTACACTTACCAGCGCCTCTCCGGCAACTGGCCCGATGGGGTGACGCTCTCCAGCGCTGGTGCTCTCTCCGGCACGCCAACGTCCGCAGGAACCTTTGCCGTGACCGTTCAAGCCACGGACTCCAAGGGCTTCACGGGCAGCCGCGCCTACTCCCTGGTGGTCAGCGCTCCGGTACTGTCCATCTCGCCTGCCACGTTGCCGGGCGGCCGCCAGGGCGTGGCCTATGCCCAGACAGTCTCCGCCAGCGGCGGGACCGCGCCCTACACGTTCGCCGTGTCTTCAGGTAGCCTGCCGCCAGGGCTGGCCCTGGCCGCGGGTACCGGCGCCATCAGCGGTACGCCGACGGCGGGCGGCAGCTACAGCTTCACGGTCTCACTGACGGACAGCACGACAGGCGCGGGCGCACCCTTCTCGGTCTCGCGGCCGTTCACGGTGGCCATTCTGGAGAACAGCTACACAGGCCCCACCAGCACAGGAACCGGCGCGGCGACGGCATCGTTCACGGGCGGCGGCCCGGGGTGCACCTTCACCCAGAGGCGGTTCATCGGCATTGGCGATGTGCCAACGCCTCCGCCGCCCGGCTACACGTTTCCGCAGGGCATGTTTGATTTCACGGCGAATGGGTGCGATGTAGGCAGCACGTTGACCGTGACGCTGGCGTATCCATCGGCCATCCCGTCCAATGCCGTGCTGATGAAGTACAGCCCCGCAGCGACGCCGCAGTGGTTCCCTGTGAGTGCCCAGATCCAGGGCAACGAGATCACCTATGCCGTGAAGGATGGCGAAGCCGGCGATGATGACGGGTCGAAGGACGGGCGCATCGTGGACCCTGTCGCCCTGGCATTGCCCGTGGCCCCCGCCGCCGCTGCGATCCCGTCACTCTCCGAGTGGGCCTTGGCCGGCCTGTCGCTGGGGATTGCGGGCCTGGGGGCCGCGCGCATGCGGCGGCGCGCAAGGCGCCTCGCAGCGGTCGCCTAGAAGCGCTCCGCCAACAGGTTCCTTCTGGAGGCCGTGGCCACTGTCGAGCAGGCACTGAAGGACCGGTTCGCGGGGGCTGAGCTGACTGAGTTGGTGCAGGAGTTTCCGGCACTCTGTGCACCGCCGCCGATGCCATGAAGCGGATGGCTTGGCGGCGGCAGAGAGTCCCCGGATTCGAAAGGCTAGGCCCAGCGCCCAGGCCCTTTTCAGCACCCTGGCTTACAATACCGCCCCCACCCATCCGCCAGGCCGCCCTGCGGAATCCCAATGAATTCAAACACTTACGACGCCGCTGCCGCTCCGCAGGCCGCCAAGACGCCCAAGGTCGGGTTCGTGTCCCTCGGATGAGCATGCCGCACTGTGTATATATCTACACGCGTACCGGCATAGTCATAAGTGCATAAGTGCAAGATGGGCTGACACAGTGCTCCCAAGCTCACTGTGTCAGGATTGGGGCGATAACAGCTGCCGCCCAACGAGTGAGCCAACCGAAAACCCATAGCAGTAGCGCAATTGCAATCGTCTTTACTCCCTCGCGGAGCAGCCTTTGTGTCCAATGTTCACCGCCTCTGCTGAAGCGGACATTGGGGAACAACACCCCAATGTATTTGAGTGCTTGCTGCTGTAGGTATCCCCAAAGGTTGCTATAGACCAGGAACCAGAACACAAACGACACAGCTCGTGGGTAGTCCACCCCCTTTAGAAAGGGCGCTGAAAGTGTGGCAAGCCAAAGCGCAAGGAGGACTCCGATGCACAAGCCAATGACTTGCAAAACAAGGCTGGTCCAGGACGTTCGGATAAGCGCCGTTGCTAGGTCTCTGCGCCTGCGCAGAACTACATCAAATGCCTGGAGCGTGGCCTCAACCCAGTCCTTCGACTCGCCTTCAACGCCGATGTTGGAGTTGCCGTAGGTATCGAGCATGATCTGAATGGAACTGCCAGAATGACCACTCGTCTGTCGGTAGGTTTGTGATAGCGCTCCTATATAGACACGCTCCACTGAATTCGCCCCTTTGTAGAAGCCCCATGCTTCTTCTGCGGAGAAAGTTCTATAGCTTCGGGAGTCAAATCGAACCACATACACCGGCGCCAATCTGTGGTTGCTGTCTTGTGCGCTCGTGTTGTGCGCATCGATTCTGCTTTGAAGAACTGAGTTCAGTTCCTGCATAGCCTCTTCGTTTAGCACCACGTTGCGCACGGTCATTTCGCGCAAGAAGCTGGGCATCGCCTCCTCCCTTTATAAGCTTGATCAAGCTTACCTGAGTTGCAAGGGCGTACGGTGGGGCGAGGTTAGGCCTTGGCCCGACAGATTCTTTGGTACTTGTTGGATGAGGATTTGCACAAACATCATCATATTGTTGCGCCCCCGTGCATCCAGCTTGCGAAAGGCTGCGAGAAGAGCGACCTCTTCATCGGTGTAGCTGACGCTGTCATGCAGCGGACTGCCTTCGCCAAGGAGTAGGAACTCAGGCGAAGTTCCGAGTACACGCGCAAGTGCAAGCAAGGTCTTAGCACTCGGGCTTCTTGACGGTGTGCTCACCAGTGTGGCGATTGTGGCTTGTGAAATCCCGGACTGTCTTGATGCCTCGGACTGAGTCAGGCGCCGAACCACGAGGAGCCACTGCAGACGCTGACCAACAGACATTGCGGCAAAGCTTTCTGCGTGTATACGCTTCACCCTTTTCTTGCGCATGGCGCTCCTTAGCTGCAGGTTGCCAGTCTAGTCTGCAAGGTGAATATGTGGAGTCCCCTTAGGGTGATATCACGCCTGAAATAGAATGCATGGTCAGGGTGCTTGGTGGCACGAAGGAAATTGTTGAATGGAATCAAATACTTATAGCGCCCCCGTGCCGCCCAAGGTCCCTCGCGTGGCATTTTGCTCATTGGGCTGCCCGAAGGCGCTCACCGACTCCGAGCTCATTCTCACTCAGCTTTCCGCAGAGGGCTACGAGACCTCCAAGACCTTCCAGGGCGCGGACCTCGTGATCGTCAACACCTGCGGTTTCATCGACGACGCCGTGAAGGAGAGCCTGGACACCATCGGCGAGGCCCTGGCCGAGAACGGCAAGGTCATCGTCACCGGCTGCCTGGGCGCGCGCGCGGGCGAGAGTGGCGGCAACCTGGTGAAGGATGTGCACCCCAGCGTGCTCGCCGTGACTGGGCCGCACGCCACGCAGGAGGTGATGGAGGCTGTCCACACCCACCTGCCCAAGCCGCACGACCCCTTCCTCGACCTGGTGCCGGGCGCGTTCGGCGAGGCGGGCATCAAGCTCACACCGCGCCACTATGCCTACCTCAAGATCAGCGAGGGCTGCAACCACCGCTGCACGTTCTGCATCATCCCGTCGATGCGCGGCGACCTCGTCTCGCGTCCTGTGGGCGATGTGCTCAAGGAGGCCAAGGCGCTGTTCGAGGGTGGGGTGAAGGAACTGCTGGTCATCAGCCAGGACACCTCGGCCTACGGCGTGGACGTGAAGTACCGCACCGGCTTCTGGAACGGCAAGCCCGTCAAGACGCGCATGCTGGAGCTGGTGCAGACCCTGGGCGAGATCGCCGAGCCCTACGGCGCCTGGGTGCGCTTGCACTACGTGTACCCGTACCCGAGCGTGGACGAGGTCATTCCCCTCATGGCCACGGGCCGCGTGCTACCGTACCTGGACGTACCCTTCCAGCACAGCCATCCCGACGTGCTCAAGCGCATGAAGCGCCCCGCCAGCGGCGAGCGCAACCTCGAGCGCATCCAGCGCTGGCGCGAAGCCTGCCCCGAGATCGTCATTCGCTCCACCTTCATCGCGGGCTTCCCGGGCGAGACGGAAGAGGAGTTCCAG
>JASLFM010000008.1 GCA_030150585.1 Acidovorax sp. | reverse complement strand
CAGCGCCATGGCGCTGCACGGCAACAAGAGCCAGAGCGCCCGCACCCAGGCGCTGGCCGGCTTCAAGACCGGTGAGCTGCGTGCCCTGGTGGCCACCGACATCGCGGCCCGCGGCATCGACATCGACGAGCTGCCGCACGTGGTGAACTACGAGATCCCCAACGTCCCCGAAGACTATGTGCACCGCATCGGCCGTACTGGCCGCGCCGGCCGCGAAGGCCATGCCGTGAGCCTGGTCTGCATGGACGAAGAAGGTTTCATGATGGAGATTGAGCGCTTCACCAAGCAGGAAATCCCGGTGCAGGTGCTCGAAGGCTTCGGCCCTGAGGAGGACGAAGTGGCCGAGCCCATCGCCATGGGCCGCCAGACCATCTGGGGCGGTGCGGGCAAGCCCCCGAGCCGCGATGTCATGCAGGCCGCCGCCAAGGCCGCGCGCGCCGAGATGATGGACCGCATCCGCACCAACAAGGCCACGCAGAAAGAGCGCGGCGGCAAGTCCGGCAGCAATGCCGGCGGCCAGGGCCAGGGCGGTGAACGCGCCCAGGGCGGCAACGGCCAGAACGGCCAGCGCCAGAACCAGGGGCCGCGCAATGCGCAAGGCCAGGGCCAAGGACAAGGCCAGGGGCGCAACCGCCGCGGCGGCCGCGGCGCGGCGCGCCCGGGCGGCAATCCGAGCGCCAATCCAGGTCGGGGTCGCCAGGATGGCGGCTTTGACGACCAGTTCGACGACCACCGCCAGCCGCGCGCCGATGCACACCTGGGCACGCAACTGGGCCATCCGCGCCCGGCGCGTCGCCAGTCCCAGGGAGGCCAGCCCGACCCGATGCGCACCAGCGTAGACAGCATGGCCAACCGTGGTGGACGCGGCGGTGCCTTCCGGGGCGGCGGCAACTTCGGTGGCGGCGGCGGTGGCAATCGCGGCGGCAACCGCGGCGGCGGCTACCGCTGACGGGTACCCGGGGCGCGGGCGGCTCTGGCATGCTCTCGCCCCATGCGACTGCACGAACCCGCCCAGCCCATGGCCACCCTCATGGTGGCCACCTGCAACCTGCTGAACCTGGCGAGTGCCGGGCGCAGCTTCTACCCCAACCAGGATCCTTACCACCAAGCCGAGTTCGAGCGCAAGCTCGACTGGCTGGGTAACCGCTTTCACGCGCTCAACGCCGACGTGCTGGCGGTGCAGGAGGTATGGGATGAAGCGGCCCTCAAGGGCGCCGTCGCACGCAGCGGCCTGCACTACGGCTTTGTGGCCGCGCCCGGCGCGGAGAACAACGTCAACCACAACGGCGCCCAGGGCACGCCGCGCGTGGGGCTGGCTACACGCCTGAAGGTCGAGGCGCTGCGGTCCTTCGAGGAATTTTCCCCTGGCCTGCAGGTCGAGGTGCCAGGCCTGGGCCTGCACCGCAGCTTCGAGCGCCCGCCGCTGCTGGCGATGCTGCGCATGAAGCAGGGCCAGCCAGTCAACGTGCTCACGGCACATCTCAAGTCCAAGCGCCCCAAGTTCCTGCTCGACGCAGCGGGCAACGCGCTGGAGGACCGCGACGACCGCAAAGTTGCGGCGCTGGCATCGCTGCGCTCGCTCATCATGCGCGGCGTGGAGGCGACGGCGCTGCGCAGCATCGTGATCGACCTGCTGCAAGATACCGAGACACCGCTCGTGGTCATGGGCGATTTCAACGACACGCCACACAGCGTGACCACGCAGCTCATCTGCGCCACCACCGAGGTGGCGTACGACCGCTCGGCACGCGATGTGGCGCTGTTCAACGCCTATGAGCTGCAGGGCGAGGCCGCGCTCAAGAAGGACGTGGCCTACTCCCACATCCACCAGGGCACGCCCGACGTGCTCGACCAGATACTGGTGAGCGAGGAATTCCTCCCCCACGGCCGCCACAGCGTGGGTGACGTGCTGCGCGTGGACTATTTCAATGACCACCTGCACGAGGGCCGCGACCGCACGCGCTCGGACCACGGCTTCGTGCGCGCGCTGCTGCGCCTGAAGGCACCCGTGCCGCCCACCGCCGAAGCGGCCACGCAGGGCAGTTAACATCGCAGGCCATGGAGAAGGCGAACCCGCCTTTCCTCGTGCCCGGCCGCGCCGCGGCCCTGCCACAGTCCCATAGCAGCCCAAGGCATACCCAAGGCATCCTTCTTCTATGACGACCCAGACCTTCGCTACCTCGGCCCTGCGGGCCGCCCCTGCACGCTTGGCCCTGGTCTGCGCGGCGGCCCTGCTGGCCGCCTGCACCAGCACCCCCTTGCCGCCTTGGCCCACGGCTGGCTCATCCACGGCGACGGTCTCCCGACCTGCAGCGCCGGCCCCTGCGCCGCGTGCGCAGCCCGGCGTGGTGGTGCCCCCACCACTGGGCACCGGACCCGCTACACGCCCCGGCGTCACCATTACGCCGCTCGGACAAGCCCTGCCGCCCGTAGGGCTGCAGCCCGCTCCGGAGGCTCAGGGTGCCCTGCCATACGGCCCGGCCGTAGCCGCGCGCTTTCCCGACCCCGCCATGCGCTACGACACCCCCGGCCTGGCTGAGGGGCGGCGCGCATTCACGACCAACGCCGAACTGGCGAGCTGGCTGCAGCGCTTGGAGATCCAGCCCCCGGCCGGTGGCACGCGCCTGACGGTGCTCGATCTGGGCCACTCCCAGCGGGGCACGCCCATCCAGGGTTTGGTGGCCACGCGCGCCAAGGGCGCAGACCCGGCCAGCCTGGAGGC
>JASLFM010000557.1 GCA_030150585.1 Acidovorax sp. | reverse complement strand
GGGCGAAGAGAACCGCGGCCTCGAATACATGTTCATCATGATGAACGCCGCGCGCTACGCCGTGGGCGTGCAGGGTATCGCGGTGGCCGAGCGCGCCTACCAGAAGGCCGTTCAGTACGCCAAGGACCGCGTGCAGAGCCGTCCCGTGGACGGCAGCATCAACGCCAGCGCCGCCATCATCCACCACCCCGACGTCAAGCGCATGCTCATGACCATGCGCGCCTACACCGAGGGTTGCCGCGCCATGGCCAGCACGGCGGCGGCGGCCTACGACGCCGCCCACCACCACCCCGATGCCGAGGTGCGCAAGCAGAACGCCACGTTCTACGAATTCATGGTGCCGCTGGTCAAGGGCTACAGCACCGAGATGAGCCTGGAAGTGACGAGCCTGGGCGTGCAGGTGCATGGCGGCATGGGCTTCATCGAGGAAACGGGCGCGGCGCAGTACTACCGCGACGCCAAGATCCTCACGATCTACGAAGGTACCACCGCCATCCAGGCCAACGACCTCGTGGGCCGCAAGACGGCACGCGACGGCGGCCAGACGGCTTTGGGCCTGGCCGCGCAAATCGAGAAGACGGAAGCCGAACTGATCGCCAGCGGCACGGCCGAGGCGAACGCCATGGCCCAGCGCCTGGCTGCAGCGCGCAAGGCCTTCGTCGACGTGGTGAACTTCGTGGCCGGCAATACCAAGGCCAGCCCCAACGCCGTGTTCTCGGGCAGCGTGCCCTACCTGATGCTGGCGGGCAACCTCGTGGCGGGCTGGCAGATGGCGCGCGCGCTGCTCGTGGCCCAGCAACTGTTGCAGGCGGGACAGGACGAGGCGTTCATGCGCGCGAAGATCGCCACGGCACGCTTCTATGCCGAGCACATCCTTGTGAAGGCCCCGGGCCTGCGCGACGCGATCGTCGAGGGCGCGGACAGCGTAACGGCCCTGGCCCTTGAGGCCTTCTGATCTTGCTATTGAAGTGAGAGCTGCTGGCGCCTGTCAAACAGGCGCTGCAGGCCTTTTTGATTCTTAAAACGGAGACTTTTTCCATGGCGTTGCCCCCCGTTCTGAAGAAGCTGACGCTGCCCGTGATCGGCTCGCCGCTGTTCATCATCAGCAACCCCAAGCTCGTGATCGAGCAGTGCAAGGCGGGCATCGTGGGCTCCATGCCTGCGCTCAACGCCCGCCCGGCAGAGCAGCTCGACGATTGGCTGGCCGAAATTACCGAAACCCTGGCCGCCTACGACAAGGCGAACCCCGACAAACCTTCGGCTCCGTTCGCCATCAACCAGATCGTGCACAAGAGCAACGACCGGTTGGAGCATGACATGCAGGTGTGCGCCAAGTACAAGGTGCCCATCATCATCACCAGCCTGGGCGCGCGCGAGGATGTCAACCACGCCGTGCACGGCTGGGGCGGCGTGGTGCTGCATGACATCATCAACAACAAGTTCGCGAAGAAGGCCATCGAGAAGGGGGCCGACGGCCTCATCGCCGTGGCGGCGGGCGCGGGCGGCCACGCGGGCGTGAAGAGCCCGTTCGCGCTGATCCAGGAGATCCGCCAGTGGTTCGACGGCCCGCTGGCCCTGTCGGGCGCCATCGCCTCGGGCGGGGCCGTGCTGGCCGCGCAGGCCATGGGCGCGGACTTCGCCTACATCGGTTCGGCCTTCATCGCCACGCACGAGGCGCGCGCAGTGGATGCGTACAAGCAGGCCATCGTCGAGGGCAGCTCCGACGACATCGTCTACAGCAACCTGTTCACGGGCGTGCACGGCAACTACCTTGCGCCGTCTATCCGCGCGGCGGGTCTCGATCCCGAGAACCTGCCCGAGGCGGACCCGAGCAAGATGAACTTCGGCGGCGGCGCGCAAAAGGCCTGGAAGGACATCTGGGGCTCGGGCCAGGGCATTGGGGCGATCACCGAGGTGACCAGCACGGCTGAACTCGTGGCGCGTCTGCGCCGCGAGTACCAGGCCGCGCGCGCGCGCCTCGCGCTGTGAGCTGACTACCCCGGGCGCCGGAAAAACGCATCGAGCACCGGCATGAGTGCCGGAAACTCCTGCGCGAAGCGCTCGCGGTTGACGAAATAGGCCTCGCAGGCCACGGCGAAGAACTCGGCCGGCGCCGTCGCGCCATAGGCGTCGAGCCAGGGGCGCTCGCCGCCGAAGCGCTCGGCGATGATGACGCGCTCGCGAAAGTCCTCGTAGGCAGGGGCCCAGGCCGAGCGCCAGGCCTCGCGCGCCGCAGGCGCGCTGGCGGCGCCCATGAAGCCCGCAGGCAGGGGCGGGTAGCCGTTGGCGCCGCCGTTCTTCATGTCGAGCTTGTGCACGAATTCGTGCACCACCACGTTGGCGCCGCGCGCGGCGCTCTCGCCCGCCTGGCTCACGGCCTGCCAGCTCAGCATCACGGGGCCGCGCTCCATGGCCTCGCCCATCAGCACCTCGGTGTAGTCGTGAACTACGCCCGCTTCGTCCACGGCCCGGCGGCGCGCTACGGCATCGCCCGGGTGGACCACGATGGTCACGAAATCGTCGTACCACGCCAGGGCCTTGCGCGGCTCGCCCCAGTGCAGCAGCGGCAGGCAGGCCTGCGCTGCGATGGCAACAGCCATGGCGTCGGTCACCATGAGGCCGTGGGCGCCTGCGAATTCCTTGTGCTGCAGGAACAGGGCCGACAGCGCACGCAGCTTGGCCTGGTCGTGCAGGGGCAGGGCGGCGAGAAAGGGGTAGTGGCCCAGCGTCTGCAACCACAGCGGGGCGGAGATGTCGGGCACGGGCGCCACGGCGGCGCGCAGGCGGTTCCAGGTGCGGGTGAGCAGGGCCATTCGCCCTACATGGGGACAAGGGCGATGCGTTCCAAGCCCGTGGCGGTCAGGCGCAGCGCGTCGGCGCGTGCGGGCGTGGTGGCCAGGTCCCAGTCGCTGAGCACGTGGCGCGCCAGGCATGGCGTCAGTGTGTGTGTGGCGGGCCGGTGCGTGTGGCCGTGGATCAGCGCCTGCGCCTGGGCGGCCTGCAGCCAGGCGATGGCAGCCGGGCCGTCCACGTCGGCGTAGACCGTGCCCGAGCGCTTGCGCTCCTCGCTCTGGTCGCGGATGCCGCGCGCCTGGGCGCGGCGCGCAGCCAGTGGCTGGGCCAGGAACTGCCGCTGCCAGTCCGCGCTGCGCGCGAGCTGGCGAAAGCGCTGGTACTCCACGTCCTGAAGGCACAGCGCATCACCGTGGGACAGCAGCCAGCGCTGGCCCGCGAACTGCAGCACCGTGGGATCGGAGAGGCCCGTGACGCCGCAGGCGCGCAGGAACGCGTCGCCCACGAGGAAGTCGCGGTTGCCGTGCAGGAAGAACAGGGGGCGCTGGCGCGAGGCGTCGCGCAGCACGGCGCCGCACGCCGCCTCGAAGCTGCCGGGTTCGTCAGCCGCATCGTCGCCGACCCAGACCTCGAACAGGTCGCCGAGCATGAACACCGCGTCGGCCTGCGTCTCGGCCAGGTAGTGCCGCCACGCATCGAACGTGGCGGGCTCGCCGGCCTGCAGGTGCAGGTCGGAAATGAAATCGACCGTGCGCCAGTCCGCTGGAGCGGCAAGCTCCTCGAACCGGGGCACGGCCTGCGTCACGTCGGGCGGCAAGGCTTACAGAGCGACGGCCTTCTCGATAAGGACGTCGTCCTTGGGCACGTCGTCGTGGAAGCCCTTGCGGCCGGTCTTCACGCCCTTGATCGCGTCCACGATCTCGGTGCCCTTGACCACCTTGCCGAACACGGCATAGCCCCAGCCTTGGGCCGAGGGGGCGGTGTGGTTCAGGAAGCCGTTGTCCACCACGTTGATGAAGAACTGGGCCGTGGCCGAGTGCGGGTCGCTCGTGCGCGCCATGGCCACGGTGTACTTGTCGTTCTTGAGGCCGTTGTTGGCTTCGTTCTCGATCGGCGTGTCGGTGGCCTTCTGGTTCATGCCGGGCTCGAAGCCGCCGCCCTGGATCATGAAGCCGGGGATCACGCGGTGGAAGATGGTGTTGTCGTAGTGGCCCTTCTTCACGTAGGCGAGGAAGTTCTCTGTCGACTTGGGGGCCTTGGCGGCGTCGAGTTCGAGGGTGATGACGCCGTGGCCGGCGATGTGCAGTTCGACTTGGGGGTTGCTCATGGCAGTGCTTTCAGAAAAGGAGGAAGGGCGTCACTTGACCACGGTGGCCGAGTTGATGACGACGGGGGTGGTGGGCACGTTCTGGTGCATGCCCTTGTTGCCGGTGGCAACGGCTTTGATCTTGTCCACCACCTCGGTGCCGCTCACCACCTTGCCGAACACGGCATAGCCGTGACCGTCGGGGTTCGGGGCGTTGAGCATGTCGTTGTTCTTCACGTTGATGAAGAACTGCGAGGTGGCCGAGTTCGGGTCGCCCGTGCGGGCCATGGCGATGGTGTAGGTGTCGTTCTTGAGGCCGTTCTTGGCCTCCAGCGGGATCGGCGCCTTGGTGGGCTTTTGCTGCATGTCGGCCGTGAAGCCGCCGCCCTGGATCATGAAGCCGTCGATCACGCGGTGGAACACCGTGCCGTCGTAGTGCTTGTCCTTCACGTACTGCAGGAAGTTCTCGACGGTCTTGGGCGCCTTGGCTGGATCGAGCTGTACCACGATGTCGCCCATGGTGGTGGCCAACTTGACCTTGGGGGCGTCCTGGGCCTGTGCGGGCGCTACGGAAAAAATAGCTGCCAACGCAACGCTGGCAAGCGCCAGGGTCGAATTTCTTCTGGAAATCATCCAATCACTCCTTGGTTGAACTCACCCGGCTGCGGCGCAGGGCGCATAGCCGGAGGGGGCGACGTTACCACCACCACTGCCCCGTGCCAGATGCCAAGGCCCTGGCGGCAGCGGGGCGGCACGGTGGGGCTTACTGCTTGGCGCGCGGGCGCTTGGCTGGTGCTGCCGGGGGCTGGAACAGCTCGCGCAGCAGGGTGAGCTTGGGTTTGACGCTGGCGTTGTTGCCGTCGAGCTGCTGCGCCTTGGCATAGGACTGGTGGGCCAGGCGTGCATAGATATCGCCCAGGTTCTCGTAGGCCACGCCGTAGTTCGGGTTGTTGCGCACGGCCATTTCGAGCGCCGTGCGGGCTTTGTCGAGCTGGTTCTGGCCCGCGTAGATCACGGCCAGGTTGTTGTAGGGCTCGGGCAGCTCGGGGTATTCCTCGATGAGCTTGGTGAAGGTGGCGATGGCCTCGTCCTTCTGGCCCGCATCGGTCTGCGCCACACCCTTGAGGAAGCGCATCTGCGGGTCGCGGGCCTTGGTGGCGTCGGCGGCCAGGTATTTTTCGGCGCGTGCCAGGGCATCGGCAGGCTTGCCGGCGCGCAGCAACTGGTTGACGTCGGCGTAGTCGTCGGCGTGCGCGGCACCCGCTGCGAGCAGGGCGGCCAGGGCCAGCAGGCGCAGGGCGGAGGTCAGGGCTTGGCGTGCGGGCATGTAGGTGCTTTCAGGCCGACCGGGGCGGCCCGGCCGGCGGGGGCTTATACTGCAGCGGATTGTAGCTGAGGGGGGTAGTCATGCCGGTGCGCTGTTGCCGCGGGTGATTTCTGGCGCCAAGCCTTCCAGCGGGCCCGCTCCGCTGGTCCCCATCCCCCCATCCCCCAAGACAGACATTCCATGAGTTTGCGTATCTACAACACGCTGTCGCGTGCATTGGAAGCGTTTTCCCCGCTCGAACCCGGCCATGTGCGCATGTATGTGTGCGGCATGACCGTGTACGACCTGTGCCACGTGGGCCACGCGCGCTCGATGGTGGCCTTCGACGTGGTGCAGCGCTGGCTGCGCGCCTCCGGCCTGGCCGTGACCTTTGTGCGCAATATCACCGACATCGACGACAAGATCATCCGCCGTGCCGTGGAGAACGGCGAGACCATCGCTCAGCTCACGGGCCGCATGATCGACGAGATGTACCGCGATGCCGACGCGCTGGGCGTGGAGCGCCCCACGCACGATCCGCGCGCGACCGATTACGTTCCGCAGATGCTCTCCATCGTGAAGCAGCTGGAGGACAAGGGCTTGGCCTACCGCGTGCCTTCGGGCGACGTGAACTACGCGGTGCGCAAATTCCCCGGCTACGGCAAGCTCAGCGGCAAGTCACTCGACGAGCTGCATGCAGGCGAGCGCGTGGAGGTGCTTGAAGGCCACAAGCAGGACCCGCTTGACTTCGTGCTCTGGAAGGCCGCGAAGGAAACGGAGCCCGACGACGCCAAGTGGCCCAGCGCCTATGGCCCGGGCCGCCCGGGCTGGCACATCGAATGCTCGGCCATGTGTGGCGCGCTGCTTGGCGAGACCTTCGATATCCATGGCGGCGGCGCCGACCTGCAGTTCCCGCACCACGAGAACGAGATCGCCCAAAGCGAGGGTGCCAACGGCCAGCCGCTGGCGCGCTTCTGGATGCATAACGGCTTCATCAACATCGACAACGAGAAGATGTCCAAGTCGCTGGGCAACTTCTTCACTATCCGCGATGTGCTGGGCAAGTTCGATGCCGAGACCGTGCGCTTTTTCGTTGTGCGTGCGCACTACCGCAGTCCGCTCAACTACAGCGACGTGCACCTGCACGACGCGCGCGCTGCGCTCAAGCGCCTGTACACGGCACTTTCGCTGGTGACTCCCGCCGAAGTGGCGATCGACTGGGCCGACCCCTATGCCGCGCGCTTCAAGGCGGCCATGGACGAGGACTTCGGCACGCCCGAGGCCGTGGCCGTGCTGTTCGACCTGGCGGGTGAGGTCAACCGCACGCGCTCCGCGCGGGCCGCGGGCCTGCTCAAGGCGTTGGGTGGCTGCCTGGGGCTGCTGCAAGGCGATGCGCAGGCCTTCCTGAAGGCCGGTGCGGGGCTTGATGAGGCCGCCATCGCTGCGCAGATCGCCGCGCGTGCGGCCGCCAAGGCGGCCAAGAACTTCGCCGAGGCCGACCGCATCCGCAACGAACTGCTGGGCCAAGGCATCGTGCTCAAGGATTCGCCGAGCGGCACCACCTGGGAGGCGGCCGCCTGAGGCGGGAATCATGGGTTTTCGATTGATGGAAGCCGCGCACGCGGCGAAGGCGGGCCATGGCGGTTTCTAAAAAATCGTTGACGACGCCTGTGGAGCCCGCTTATTGGGCCGAGGCCTGCAAGCACCTGGTCAAGAAGGACCGGGTGATGAAGCGCCTCATTCCGCAGTTCGAGGGCGCGGCGCTGCAGGTGCGTGGCGACGCCTTCAGCACGCTGGCGCGCAGCATCGTGGGCCAGCAAATTTCGGTGCAGGCCGCGCAGACCGTGTGGGACCGCTTCGCTGCGCTGCCGCGCAGCATGACGCCGGGCGCTGTGCTCAAGCTCAAGGTGGACGATATGCGCGCCGCGGGCCTGTCGGCGCGCAAGGTGGACTACCTGGTGGACCTGGCGATGCATTTCTCGGGCGGCAAACTCCACGTGAAGGACTGGCAGGGCATGGACGACGAGGCGATCATCGCCGAGCTCGTGGCCATCCGCGGCATCGGCCGCTGGACGGCCGAGATGTTCCTGATCTTCCACCTCATGCGGCCCAACGTGCTGCCGCTCGACGATGTGGGCCTCATCAACGGCATCAGCCAGCACTACTTCTCGGGCGATCCGGTCAGCCGCAGCGAAGCCCGCGAGGTGGCCGAGGCCTGGAAGCCCTGGTGCAGCGTGGCGACTTGGTATATTTGGCGGTCGCTCGCGCCGCTGCCCGTCGATTATTGACATAAGTTACCGGCGGAAAACAGTGTCCGCGGCAGTTGGTGGTACCCCGGCTCTGGCCCGTGGGGTGCCCCCCAAGGAGAATCAAGTTGGCGAAAAAGACCTTTCTGGATTTCGAGCAGCCCATTGCCGAGCTGGAATCCAAAATCGAAGAACTGCGCTACGTGCAGACCGAGAGCGCAGTCGATATTTCCGAAGAGATCGACCAGCTCAGCAAGAAGAGCCAGCAGCTCACCAAGGACATCTACAGCGATCTGTCTCCCTGGCAGATCACGAAGATCGCGCGCCATCCCGAACGCCCCTACACGCTCGATTACGTGCGTGAGATCTTCACCGATTTCGTGGAGCTGCACGGCGATCGGCACTTTGCGGATGACCAGTCCATCGTCGGTGGCCTCGCGCGCTTCAACGGCAACCCCTGCATGGTGATCGGCCAGCAGAAGGGCCGAGACACCAAGGAGCGTGCCCTGCGCAACTTTGGCATGTGCAAGCCCGAGGGCTACCGCAAGGCCTTGCGCCTCATGAAGACGGCCGAGAAGTTCCACCTGCCCGTGTTCACCTTTGTGGACACGCCAGGCGCCTACCCCGGCATCGACGCGGAGGAGCGCGGCCAGTCCGAGGCCATTGGTCGCAACATCTACGAGATGGCCCAGCTCGAAGTGCCGATCATCACCACCATCATCGGCGAAGGTGGCTCGGGTGGTGCACTGGCCATCAGTGTGGCAGACCAGGTGCTGATGCTGCAGTACTCGGTCTATTCCGTCATCAGCCCCGAGGGCTGCGCCTCCATTCTCTGGAAGACCAGCGACAAGGCCCAGGATGCAGCCGAGGCGCTGGGCATCACCGCGCACCGCCTGAAGGCGCTGGGTCTCGTGGACAAGATCGTGAGCGAACCCGTGGGCGGAGCCCACCGCGACCACAAGCAAATGGCGGCCTTCCTCAAGCGCGCGCTGGGCGATGCCTGGCGCCAGCTGGCCGACCTCAAGGTCAAAGATCTGCTGGA
>JASLFM010000533.1 GCA_030150585.1 Acidovorax sp. | reverse complement strand
GGTCGGGCACGCCCACGCCGCGCGGAAAGTTGTGCTCCCAGCGCGTGGCGCGCTGGCCGCTGATCTCGACGGCCAGCGAGAGCCGGCGCAGCGATCCGAGTGCCTCTTGCGCCTCGGCGTCGCTCACCTGCATCACCGGGTCGCGGCTGCTCTTCTGGTTGCAGCCCGTTACCAGGGCGTTGAGCGTGAGCGGGTAGCTGTCGGGCACGGTGCGCGCTTTTTCGAGCAGGGTGGCGAGCACACGGGCTTCGGTGGCGGAAAGGGGGCGCTGGCGGGGATCGAAGGGCATGGCAGGGATAATCCAGGGCAAATGAAGAACATCGTGATTTTGATCTCCGGCGGCGGCTCCAACATGGCCGCCATCGTGCGGGCCGCGCAGCAGCAGGACTGGGAGCGGCGCCTGGGCGCGCGCGTGGCGGCCGTGGTGAGCAACAAGGCCGATGCCAAGGGGCTGGCCTTCGCGCGCGAGCAGGGCATCGCCACGGAGGTGCTGGACCACAAGCAGTTTGCGAGCCGCGAGGCGTTCGACGCAGCGCTCATGCAGGTGATCGACCGCTACGGCCCTGCGCTTGTGGTGCTCGCGGGCTTCATGCGCATCCTCACGCCGGGCTTCGTCGCGCATTACCAAGGGCGGCTCACCAACATCCACCCGTCGCTGCTGCCCGCCTTCACGGGGCTGCACACGCACCAGCGCGCCATCGACGCGGGCTGCAAGTTCGCGGGCTGCACGGTGCACCTCGTCACGGCCGAACTCGACGTGGGCCCCATCCTGGAGCAGGCCGTGGTGCCCGTGCTGCGCGAGGACACGGCAGACACGCTGGCCGCGCGCGTGCTCACGCAGGAGCATGTGGTCTACCCGCGCGCCGTGGCCAACCTTCTTCGAAAACTGTAGCTGCTCGCGCAGGCCGGATAGGCGCTGCAGGCCTTTTCAATTCTGCAAAGCGAAGCGCGGCTGCAGGACGCCGCCGATGGCGACGGCCTCCGTGAACATGGCCGCGGGCCGCACCCACAGGCCGTGCTCGCCGTAGAGCGCGCGGTACACCACCATGGGCTCCAGCGTTTCGCTGTGGCGTGCGGTGCCCACCACTTCATAGAGGCCGCCCTTGTAGTGGCGGTACAGGCCTTGGGGCACGGCGGGCAGGGGTGGAAGGTCGGAGTCGGTCAACATGGCTAGGATATGCGCGCAAACAATAGAACAACGCCATCCTAGAACGAGAGAGAGGGATCCCATGGACCAGGCCGATTTCGTGCACCTGGTGCGCCTGAGCGAGCACGCCAGCGCCGACGATAGCCGTTCCTACCGCCGCAGCGTCGCGGCATTCGCTGCACTGGGCTATGCCTGGGTGCTGGGCTGCCTGCTGCTGGCGCTGGGCATCGCGGCCTGGGTGCTGCCGCAGTTGCTGCACGGGCGCTTCCGCTTCGGGCTCGTTTGGGGGCTGATCGCAGCGCTGGGCCTCGCGTGGACCAGCCTGCGCGCGTTGTGGGTGCGCCTCGATGCGCCCGAGGGTGCGGAAATCACGGCCCGCGAGGCGCCCGCGCTGTTCGAGGCGCTTGAACGCATCCGCAAGAAGATCAAGGGGCCGCCCATCCACGCCGTCTACCTGGACGGTGACTTCAACGCCAGCATTCGCCAGACGCCGCGCTGGGGCCTGCTCGGCGGTGCGGTGAATACGCTCACCATCGGGCTTCCGCTGCTCATGGCGCTCGACAAGCCGCGCCTGCTGGCCGTGCTCGCGCACGAGTACGGCCACCTGCGCGGCGACCATGGGCGCTTCGCGGCCTGGATCTACCGCACGCGCCTGTCGTGGCTGCGCCTGCACGACAGCATGCGGGGCGACGAAAACCCCGTGGCCGTGGCCACGCAGGCCTTCCTGAACTGGTACTTCCCGCGCTTCGCGGCCAAGACCTTCGCGCTCGCGCGCCAGGACGAGTACGAGGCCGACCGCATCGCGGGCCGGCTGCTCGGGCGCGAGGCGGCCACGGCCGCGCTGGTGGAGATCGAGATCAAGGGTGCCTGGCTGCAGGAGCAGTTCTGGGCTGCCCACTGGCGCACGGCTGCCGCCGAGCCGCTGCCCGTGGGGCCATACCAGTCCCTGCGCGCGCAGCTGGGACTGGCGCCCGAGCCCGCCTTCGCGCGCGAGGCGCTGCGCCAGGCTCTCGCGCGCATCAGCGGAGTGGACGATACGCATCCCAGCCTGCGCGACCGCGTGGAGGCCTTGGGCGGCCAACCCGCGCTGCCCGTGTGGTCCCGCCGCAATGCACTGCCGCTGCTGGGCGAGGGGGCCGAGCGCTGGATCGCGCATTTCGACCGCCAATGGTGCAAGGAAAACGCCAGCGACTGGAAGCTGCACCACGCCTGGCTGGGCCGCGTGCGCGAGCGCATGCAGGCGCTCGCGGCCTCGCGCGCATCGAACAACGCCAACGAACTCGTCGAGGAGGCCACGCTCCGCCGCCACCTCGATCCGCGTGCTGACGTACGGCCGCTCTATGAACTGGCCCTGCAGCGCAGCGCCGAGCACCCTGGCGCGTTGCGCGGGCTGGCGCAGGCCCTGCCCGAGGAGGACCGACCCGCGCGGCTGCAATGCCTGCAGCGCCTGTGGGATGCGGGCAGCGACCACCGCTGGTGGGCCGCGCGCACGGCCGTGGCCCAACTCGAGACGCCGCGCGCGGGCCTGGAGCACGACGCGGCCGCGCTCAAGCTCTGGCGCGAGCGCTTCAAGCAGGCGCAGGAGGCCGAGGAGCGCGCGTGGGAGGAGCTCACGCAAACGCCGTACTTCAGCCAGATCGCGCGGCACGACCTCACCGCCTTCGAGCTCGGCGAGGTACAGGCCGAGCTGGCGCGCTGCAAGCCGGTGGCGCGCTGCTGGCTCGTGAGCAAGCAATTGCGCGAGTTTCCGCGCCGCCGTGCCTACCTCGTTTTCGTCGAACTGCCGGGCATGGCGGACGAAGACCGCTACCCGTTGTGCCGCTCGCTGGAGCAGGGCCTGAGCCTGCCGGGCCCCGCGCTCGTGCTCTGGGCGGGCGAGTCGCCCACGCTCCAGGAGATCCGCAGCGCGGCCCATGAGCCCATCTACGCGCGCTGACCGAATAGCTCGAATCGGTGGCGGGATGGGACAATCGGGCCCATGCATCCCAAAGCCCTTCTGGACGCCTGCGCCGAACTGGTCAGGCTCACCTTGACGTTTGAACACCCGGCCGATGCCGTGGTGTCGCGTTATTTCCGCGAACACCGCGCGCTCGGCCCCCGCGAGCGCGCCACCCTGGCCGAGACTGTCTACACCGTGCTGCGCAAGAAGCTGCTGTACGAGCAGCTCGCGCGCTCGGGCTCGGGCCCGAAGGAGCGGCGCCTGGCCATCCTGGGCTTCCACGGCCCGCGCGACTTCCTCAAGAGCGCGCTTTCTGAGCAGGAAAAGGCCTGGGTCGACGCCTGCGACGCCGTGCGCCCCGACGAACTGCTCGAACCCCAGCGCCACAACCTGCCCGAGTGGCTGGCCGCGCCGCTCAAGGCCCAGCTCGGCGACGGCTTCTGGCCCCTGGTGGACAGCCTGTCGCAGAGCGCGCCGCTGGACCTGCGCGTCAACGCCCTGACGGCAAAACGCGCCGAAGTTCAGAAGGAGCTTGCGCAGGCAGCTATCAAGTCAGTAGTGACCCCCTACTCGCCCTGGGGGCTGCGCATCGAGGGCAAGCCCGCGCTCGCCAAGCTGGACGCCTTCCAGCGTGGCGCCATCGAGGTGCAGGACGAAGGCTCGCAGCTGCTGGCGCTGCTGCTTGACGCCAAGCGCGGCGAGATGGTGGTGGACTTCTGCGCGGGCGCGGGCGGCAAGACCCTGGCCATCGGGGCATGCATGCGCAACACGGGGCGGTTGTATGCGTTCGACGTGTCGGGCCACCGCCTGGAGGCGCTCAAGCCGCGCCTGGCCAAGAGCGGTCTCTCGAACGTGCACCCGGCCGCCATCGCCCACGAGCGCGATGAGCGCGTGAAGCGTCTGGCCGGAAAGATCGATCGCGTGCTGGTCGATGCGCCGTGCTCGGGCCTGGGCACGCTGCGCCGCAACCCCGACCTCAAATGGCGCCAGTCACTCCAGGCGGTGCAGGAGCTCACGGCCAAGCAGACCGCCATCGTGCAAAGCAGCGCGCGCCTCGTGAAGCCGGGCGGGCGCCTCGTGTACGCCACCTGCAGCGTGCTGCCCGAGGAGAACGAGGCCATCGCCGAGGCCTTCTCGGCCGCGCACCCCGATTTCGTGCCGCTCGATGCGGGCGAAGTCCTCGCCCAGCTCAAGGTGGAGCAGGCAGCCCACCTGTGCCGGGGAGGCGAGAGCGGCACGCGCTACCTGCGCTTGTGGCCGCATGTGCACCAGACGGACGGTTTTTTTGCGGCAATCTGGTCCAAAAAGCCGTGAACCGTCATTAATTCAGCGTAAGTCCTAGGGGTTGGATGAACCAACCGCGAGGCCGGCGCTCTAAAATTGCAGAGTCGCCTCCAGCGTGGGGGCGAAATCCTTGCTTGTGAAAAAGGTCACTCACCTATGCTGTTACCCGATTGGGCTGTACTGAACGCTGCCATCGACTGGCTGGCCAACGGACTGTGGAATCTGTCCTGGTGGCAAATCGTTCTCTACACCCTGGCGACGACGCACGTCACCATCGCGGCCGTCACCATCTTCCTGCACCGCTGCCAGGCGCACCGCGCGCTGGACCTGGGACCGGTGCCGTCGCATTTCTTCCGCTTCTGGCTGTGGGTCGGCACGGGCATGGTGACCAAGGAATGGGTCGCCATCCACCGCAAGCACCACGCCAAGTGCGAAACCCCCGACGATCCGCACAGCCCGCAAACGCGCGGTCTCGACACCGTGATGTGGAAGGGGGCCGAGCTGTACCGCGCCGAGGCGGCCAATCCGGATACGATCAAGAAGTTCGGCCATGGCACGCCCGATGACTGGATGGAGCGCAACGTCTACAGCCGCTTCACGTGGCAGGGCGTAGGCCTGATGCTGCTGCTCGACCTGGCGCTGTTCGGCGCCGTCGGCGCGGCCGTGTGGGCCGTGCAGATGCTCTGGATCCCCTTCTGGGCCGCTGGCGTGGTCAATGGCGTGGGCCACTACTGGGGCTACCGCAACTTCGAGGCGCAGGACGCTTCCACCAACCTCGTGCCCTGGGGCATCGTCATCGGCGGCGAGGAGCTGCACAACAACCACCACACCTACCCGACGGCGGCCAAGTTCTCGGTCAAGCCCTACGAGTTCGACATCGGCTGGGTCTATATCAGCGCCATGCGCCGCATCGGCTGGGCCACCGTGAAGAAGGTGCCGCCGAAGCTGCGGCTCGGCGCCGTCAAGCCCGTGGCGGCCGAGAAGACGCTGGAGGCGCTCATCGCCAATCGCTACGAGGTCATGGCCGGCTACGCGCGCGGCGTGCGCCAGGCCTGCAAGGACGAGATCGCTGCCTTGCAGGCCCGCAAGGCCGACGTGTCGGCGCTCAAGCTGGCCAAGCGCTGGCTGCACCGCGACGCCGAGAAGGTGCCCGAGCGCGCCCAGTCCCATCTGGCGGAGGTGCGCGCCGCCCACCCCGTGCTCGACAAGATGGTGACCATGCGCGAGGAGCTGCGCCAGCTCTGGCTCAACACCTCGCATTCGCGCGACCAGCTCACGGTCGACCTGCAGGCCTGGTGCCGGCGCGCGGAGGACAGCGGCATCGCCGCGCTCAAGGAGTTCTCCCTGCGGCTGCGCGCGGCCCACGCCTGATACGGCTTCGCGTTCGGCCGTCTAACGTCGTTGGTTCGCCTTGCCGTGCTACAGCACTGCCTGCGGCTTCCCGCCTAGTTATACGGTCGAACGCAAATTCGTATGAACGGATATAAAAAAAGCCGCCGGGCATGCGCCGGGCGGCTTTGCAGGAAACGGGG
>JASLFM010000512.1 GCA_030150585.1 Acidovorax sp. | reverse complement strand
GAATTCGTCGTGGTCAGTGGCCGCCTGCAGCTCGACCACTTCAGCGGTGGGCTGCGCGTCAAGGTGCAGCAGGTGTGGGGCCTGGCCGCCGCGCGCTGCAAGTTCGGCCGCTACCTGCAAGTCAGCGTGGGTGACAAGGTGCCCGACGTGGTGCGGCTGCTGCGGGAATTTCCGGCCCAGCGCGAGGCGACCGAGCATGGCGAGCTGCTGCATGGCCTGCGTGTCCGTCTGGGGCTGCGCTGCGAATCGCCCCAGGGTGCCGCAACGACCGAGTTGCAACTGGGCGACGCGAGCCGCTTCTTCCCTTCCGATGCGGCGCTGGCGGCCTGGTCCGCCCAGGTAGGAAGTGGCACGGCAGCCGTGGTCTACGACTGATTTGGGCGCAGTTCAGAGCGCGTCAGCGGCGGCCCGCCGGCCATGGCTTGAAATACGGCCGGGTGCCGCCACATTTCCTTGCGGAAGCAGCCCTCGCGGCTCGCTAGAATGAATTTCATGGCAACGACCCCTCCCTCTTTACCCCCGAAGCCTCCCGCGCGCAGTCCTGCCGTGGAAGACGGCGGCTCGGTCGTGCTCGAGCGGCGCTCCCAGCGTGTAGAGCCGCCCCAGATGTACCAGGTCGTCATGCTCAACGACGATTACACGCCCATGGAGTTCGTGGTCGTGGTGTTGCAGGAGTTTTTCGGCAAGGACCGGGAGACGGCAACGCAGATCATGCTCAAGATCCACCTCGACGGCAAAGGCGTGTGCGGTGTGTACTCACGCGACGTAGCCGCCACCAAGGTCGAGCAGGTGCTCGACGCCGCCCACAAGGCGGGCCATCCGCTGCAGGCGCTGAGTGAGCCTGTTGAATAAAAGGGTTTTGGACCCGATCTACAGTTATCCCTACCACGCAAGCACAAAGGAGTTCTCAAATGATTGCCCAGGAACTGGAAGTCAGCTTGCACATGGCCTTCGTTGAGGCCCGCCAGCAGCGCCACGAGTTCATCACCGTGGAGCATCTGTTGCTTGCACTGCTCGATAACCCCAGCGCAGCCGAGGTGCTGCGCGCCTGCGCCGCCAACATCGACGACCTGCGCGCGTCCCTGTCCAATTTCATCAAGGACAACACGCCCCAGGTGGCGGGCACCGACGAAGTGGATACCCAGCCCACGCTGGGCTTCCAGCGCGTGATCCAGCGCGCCATCATGCATGTGCAGTCCACTGGCAACGGCAAGAAGGAAGTCACGGGCGCGAACGTGCTCGTCGCCATCTTCGGCGAGAAGGACTCGCACGCCGTGTACTACCTGCACCAGCAGGGCGTGACGCGCCTGGACGTGGTGAACTACATCGCCCACGGCATCAAGAAGGGTGAACCGCCCGAGCCTGCGAAGGCCGAGAACCCCACCGAGGGCGAGGAGGGTGGCGGCAGCGAGCGCAACGAGAAAGCTTCGCCGCTCGAACAGTACACGCAGAACCTGAACCAGGCGGCCAAGGACGGCAAGATTGACCCGCTGATCGGCCGCAACTACGAAGTCGAGCGCACCATCCAGATCCTGTGCCGCCGCCGCAAGAACAACCCGCTGCTGGTGGGCGAGGCCGGCGTGGGCAAGACGGCCATTGCCGAAGGCCTGGCTTGGCGCATCACGCAGAACGACGTGCCCGAGATCCTGGCCGAGGCCACGGTGTACTCGCTCGACATGGGCGCGCTGCTCGCGGGCACCAAGTACCGCGGCGACTTCGAGCAGCGCCTCAAGGGCGTGCTCAAGTCGCTCAAGGACAAGCCCAACGCCATCCTGTTCATCGATGAGATCCACACGCTGATCGGCGCAGGCGCGGCCTCGGGCGGCACGCTCGATGCTTCCAACCTGCTCAAGCCCGCGCTCTCGAGCGGCCAGCTCAAGTGCATCGGCGCGACCACGTTCACCGAATACCGCGGCATCTTCGAGAAGGACGCCGCGCTGTCCCGCCGCTTCCAGAAGGTGGACGTGGTGGAGCCCACCGTGGCCGAGACCATCGACATCCTCAAGGGCCTCAAGAGCCGCTTCGAGGAGCACCACAGCGTGAAGTACGCCGCCGCCGCACTGCAGGCCGCAGCGGAGCTGAGCGCCAAGTACATCAACGACCGCCACCTGCCCGACAAGGCCATCGACGTGATCGACGAGGCTGGCGCGGCGCAGCGCATCCTCGTTGCCAGCAAGCGCAAGAAGACCATCGGCAAGGCCGAGATCGAGGAAATCGTCGCCAAGATCGCGCGCATCCCGCCCGCGAACGTGAGCAACGACGACCGCAGCAAGCTGCAGACGCTGGAGCGCGACTTGAAGAGCGTGGTGTTCGGGCAGGACAAGGCGCTCGAGGTGCTCGCCTCGGCCGTCAAGATGGCGCGTTCGGGCCTGGGCAAGGGCGACAAGCCCATCGGCTCCTTCCTGTTCAGCGGCCCCACCGGCGTCGGCAAGACCGAAGCGGCCAAGCAGCTCGCCTACATCATGGGCATCGAGCTGATCCGCTTCGATATGTCCGAGTACATGGAGCGCCATGCCGTGAGCCGCCTGATTGGTGCGCCCCCGGGCTATGTAGGCTTCGACCAGGGCGGCCTGCTGACCGAGGCCGTCACCAAGAAGCCGCACGCCGTGCTGCTGCTCGACGAAATCGAGAAGGCG
>JASLFM010000269.1 GCA_030150585.1 Acidovorax sp. | reverse complement strand
GAAGAGGGCCTGGGCGAGTGGCTGCGCCCGCCCGCCAAGCCCCAGGGCGGCAATGCGCGCAGCCTGCCCAAGCACTTGCAAAAGCCCCCGCAGCAGGCGCCCGAGCGCGGCGCCATCGTCATTGCGGGCTGCGAGGCCCATGTGTGCCTGCTGCAGACCGCGCTGCAGCTCATCGAGGATGAGTTCGACGTCTGGGTGGTCACCGACGCCTGCGGCTCACGCACCGAGCGCAGCCGCGATGCGGCGTTCGACCGCCTGGCCGGCGCCGGGGCCGAGCTCGTGACCACCGAGATGGTGGCCTTCGAGTGGCTGCGCACCTGCGAGCACCCGCAGTTCAAGGACATGCTGGCGCTGGTCAAATAACAAGGACTTGGGCCGTTTTTTCGGCCCAAGCCCTCGAGGATCAAGCGCAAGCAGCTATCAATGCAATAGCGCTTGGCGCGAGTGGGAGGCGCTGGCCTGGGCCGAAGGGTTCAGGCGGAACTGGCCCACCGTCTGCGACAGGCGCGCGGCCTGGTCGCGCAGGCTTTGCGCGGCGGCGGCCGATTCCTCCACGAGCGCGGCGTTTTGCTGCGTCATCTGGTCGAGCTGGGTCACGGCCTCGTTCACCTGGTGGATGCCGCCCGATTGCTCGGCCGAGGCGCTCGTGATCTCGCCGATGATGTCGCTCACGCGCTGCACGCTGTGCACGATCTCCTGCATGGTGCTGCCGGCCTCCTGCACCAGGCGCGCGCCCGTGGCGACCTTGTCCACCGAGGTGCCGATGAGCTCCTTGATCTCCTTGGCCGCCGAGGCCGAACGCTGCGCGAGGTTGCGCACTTCGCCCGCCACCACGGCGAAGCCCCGGCCTTGCTCGCCCGCACGCGCTGCCTCGACTGCGGCGTTCAGCGCCAGGATGTTGGTCTGGAACGCGATGCCGTCGATCACGCCGATGATGTCGGCGATCTTGCGCGAACTGTCGTTGATCTCCTCCATGGTCGAGACCACCTGGGTCACGACGGTGCCGCCGCGCGCGGCGACCTCCATGGCCGATCCCGCGAGCTGATTAGCGGTGGAAGCCGAATCGGCAGACTGGCGTACGGTGGCGGTGAGCTGCTCCATGGCGCTGGCGGTTTCTTCGAGGTTGCTGGCGGTCTGCTCGGTGCGCTGGCTCAGGTCGGCGTTGCCGGTAGCGATCTCGTGCGTGGCCGTGGCCACCGAGTCGGCCACTTCGCGCACCTGGGTGAGTGCGCCTTCGAGCGAGCCGCGCATGGCTGCCAGCGCATGCAGCAGCTGGCCCGTCTCGTCCTGGGAGCCGGCCGCCGCATGTCCGCCCCCCTGGCCCGTGAGGTCCATGGCCGCGATCTTCTCGGCCACGCCGCGCGCCTCGTGCAGCGGGCGCGTGATGCTCAGCGTGAGGCGCCACGCCAGCAGGGCCGCCAGCGCCAGCGAGCCCACGCACAGCGCCGTGAGCAGTTGCGTGGCCGACTGGCTTGCGTCGCGGATGCGCTCGCCCGCCTGATCGAGGTTCTTGCGCTGCAGCTCCACCAGCTGGTTCATGGCCTGCTGGAAGGCGTTGGTGGCGGGCTCGTACTTTTGGCTGAAGGCGCGGGCCGCGCCCTCGGCATCGCCCGATTTCTTGAGCGCGCTGACCTCGTCGCGCGTGCTCAGGTAGGCCTTGCGGTACTGGCCGATCTGGGCGAAGAGGGCCCGCTCGTCGTCGTGGACCAATTGCTTCTCGATCTGCTGCTGCAGTGCCGAAGACTGTCTGCTCGACTCGGCGGCGGCACCCGCGAAGAACTCGGCCAGGCTGGGGTCGGTGCTTTTGGCGATGGCCGCCGTGCGCGTTGCGCCGTTGGTGATGTTGCGGTACCAGTCGCTCGCCAGGCGTTCGGTGGCAAGCGCGTTGGCAAGCATGTCGTTCATCTCCCGCGTCACCGAGCGCAACTGGACGATGCCGTAGAGGCAACTGGCCAGAAAGAGGGCGAGGATGATGCTGAACACCAGCGAAAGCCGGTGCCCTATGGACAAGCGGGAGGTGGACATGGGGACCCTTGGGAATCAGAGGCGGATTGAAAGCGGACGCGGAAACACAGGCCCCAGTAGGGGCGGTTGAACCGTTGCTGGTTACTAATGTACACAAACAGGCCGCCAGAACGCACCAAGCGGGGGAGCACCGCCTGCGTCAGTTTCCCGCAAGAGCGCCATGAATAATTATGAATTCAGATTGCACGCTGCCCGCAGAGGCTCGAGGCCCAAGGAGACCCCATGCCGCAATATGCCGATTTTTACCGCCGCTCCATCGAGGAGCGCGACGCTTTCTGGGCCGAGCAGGCCCGGTTGATCGATTGGCGCGAACCGCCGCAGCAGATCTGCGACTACGCCAACCCGCCGTTCGCGCGCTGGTTCGTGGGGGGCACCACCAACCTGTGCCACAACGCGGTGGACCGGCACCTGGGCGAGCGTGCCCAGCAGCCGGCCCTGGTGGCCATTTCCACCGAAACGGGCACGGAGCGCAGCTACAGCTACGCCGAGCTGCATGCCGAGGTGCAGCGCATGGCGGCCGTGCTGCGCAGCCTGGGCGTGAAGCAGGGCGACCGCGTGCTGATCTACATGCCCATGATTGCCGAGGCGGCCTTCGCCATGCTGGCCTGCACGCGCATCGGGGCGCTGCACTCGGTGGTGTTCGGCGGGTTTGCGTCGGGTTCGTTGGCTTCGCGCATCGAGGATGCGGAACCCGCCGTGATCGTGAGTGCCGACGCGGGTTCGCGCGGCGGCAAGGTCGTGCCCTACAAGCCGCTGCTGGACGAGGCGATCCAGCTCTCGGCCCACAAGCCCGCCGCCGTCCTCATGGTGGACCGGGGCCTCGCGCCCACGGCGCTGCGCGCCGGGCGCGACCATGACTGGGCGGCGCTGCGCGCGCAGCATATGGAGGCGCAGGTGCCGTGCGAATGGGTGGAGGCCACGCACCCGAGCTACACGCTCTACACCAGCGGTACCACCGGCAAGCCCAAGGGTGTGCAGCGCGACACGGGCGGCTATGCCGTGGCGCTGGCGTCGAGCATGCGTCACATCTTCCAGGCCCAACCGGGCGATACCTACTTCTGCACCAGCGACATCGGCTGGGTGGTGGGGCACAGCTACATCATTTACGGGCCGCTGATCAACGGCATGACGACCATCCTCTACGAGGGCCTGCCGATTCGACCCGACGCGGGTATCTGGTGGAGCATCGTCGAGAAGTACCGGGTCACACACATGTTCTCGGCCCCCACGGCCGTGCGCGTGCTCAAGAAACAGGACCCCGCCTACCTTGGCAAATACGACCTCTCCAGTCTCAAGGCGCTGTGGCTCGCCGGCGAGCCGCTCGACGAGCCCACCGCCCAGTGGATCAGCAACGCGCTGCAGGTGCCCATCATCGACAACTACTGGCAGACCGAGACCGGCTGGCCCATCCTTACGCTGTGCAATGGCGTGGAACAGCAGGCCTCGCGCTTCGGCAGCCCGGGCAAGGCCGTGTACGGCTACAACGTCAAGCTCATCGACGAGGCCACGGGCGAGGAACTGAGCGGGCACCACCAGAAGGGCGTGCTCGCCATCGAGGGGCCGCTGCCCCCGGGCTGCCTGCAGACCGTTTGGCGTAACGACGAGCGCTTCGTCAACACCTACTGGAAGAGCATTCCCGGCCGCATGGTCTACAGCACCTTCGACTGGGGCATCCGCGACGAGGACGGCTACTTCTTCATCCTCGGCCGCACCGACGATGTGATCAACGTGGCCGGCCACCGCCTGGGCACGCGCGAGATCGAGGAGAGCATCTCCGCCCACCCCAACGTGGCGGAAGTGGCCGTGGTGGGCGTGGCCGACCCGCTCAAGGGCCAGGTGGCCCTGGCCTTCGTCGTGCCGCGCGACGCCTCAGGCCTGGTGGACGATGCGGCGCGCCTGAAGCTCGAAGGCGAGATCATGAAACAGGTCGATACCCAGCTCGGCGCGGTGGCGCGGCCGGCGCGCGTGCACTTCGTCACCGTGCTGCCCAAGACGCGCAGCGGCAAGCTGCTGCGGCGTGCGCTGCAGGCGGTGGCAGAGCGGCGCGACCCGGGCGACCTGACCACGATGGAGGACCCGGCCGCGCTACAGCAGATCAAGGAACTGGTGGGCTGAGGCGGCCCAGGCGGCGCTCAGAACGGCCGGCTGCGCTGCCAACCGGCCGGCAACTGCCACTGCGCCACCCAGGGCATGAAGTCCTGGAGCGGCATGGGCCGTGCGATGCAGTAGCCCTGGGCCAGGGCGCAGCCCATCTGCTGCAGCATCTGGCCCTGCTCGATGGTTTCCACGCCTTCGGCGATGGCGCGGTAGCCGAAGGAGCGGGCCAGGCCGATCACGCCCTGCACGATGGCGAGATCGCCCGAGTCGCCCATCATGCCGTGCACGAAGCTCTGGTCGATCTTGAGCGTGTCCATGGGCAGGCGGCGCAGGTACGTGAGCGATGAGTAGCCCGTGCCAAAATCGTCCAGCGCCACCGAGACACCCAGTTCGCGCAGCCGCGCGAGCTCGCCCGCCACGTGGGCCAGGTCGTACAGCGCTGCGCTCTCCGTGACTTCGAGTTCCACGAGGGCCGGGGACACATCCGGGTGCCGGGCGAGGGTGTCGATGGCCCACTGTGCAAAGCCTAGCTGCTGCAAGTGCTGTGCGGCGATGTTGATGCTCAGCGGCAGGCGCAGGCCTTGCGCCTGCAGCGATTGAATGCAGCGCAGGGTTTCGCCAAACACCCACTGGCCGAAGGCCAGTTCGAGATCGGTGCCCTCCATGGCGGGCAGGAACATGCCGGGCCCGAGCACGCCGCGTTCGGGGTGGCGCCAGCGCGCGAGCGTCTCTGCGCCCACCACGGCACCCGTGCGCAGGTCGACCTTGGGCTGCAGGTACAGGGTGAACTCCCCGTGCTCCAGGCCTTCGCGCAGGCGCTGGCCCTGGGCGCGCTGCTCCCGCTGGCTGCGTTCCTGCAGTGCATCAAAGCCGTGGAATCGGTTGCGGCCCGCCTGCTTGGCCTGGTACATGGCCTGGTCCGCATGGCGCAGCAGCGTATCGGCATCTGCATCGTCCTCGGGATAGAGGGTGTAGCCGATGCTCGTTGTGATTGCGACGCGCTCGGTTTCGAGTGTGTAGGGCGCCGAGATGCGGGCCATGAGCTGGCGCAGCACGCGTTCGCAGTCGCCGCGCTCAGCCACGCCCGGCAGCAGGATCACGAACTCGTCGCCTCCCAGGCGCGCCACGCAGTCCACGGGCCTCAGCGCACGCGTGAGGCGCGCCGCCACGATGACAAGCAGCCGGTCCCCCGCGCCATGGCCGAAGCGATCGTTCACGGGCTTGAACCCGTCAAGGTCGAGGTAGGCCACGCCGAGCTGCGTGCCCGTGGCGCGCGCCTGCTGCATGCCCTCCTGCAGGCGCTGCGCCAGCTGCACGCGGTTGGGCAGGCCCGTGAGCGCATCGAAATGCGCGAGCCGCTGCAGTTGCTCTTCTTGCTCGCGCTGCCGCGTCACGTCCAGGGCGACACCGAGCATGCGCAGCGGCTGGCCCGAAGCGTCGAAACTCACGATCTTGCCAAGGTTGCGGACCCATCGCACGCCGCCCTGAGGCTGCGGGATGCGCCAGGTCGCGTCGAAGGGCGTGGCCGTGTCGGCAGCGTGCCGGGCCATTTCGGCGTGGATGCGCTCGATGTCCTCGGCAGCCATGCCCGCGGTCCAGCTGCGCGCGGGGTAGGGGGCATGCTCAGGCTCGGGCCCGCCGCGCATCGCGTGCCAGCGCCCGTCGCCTGTCACCATGCCCGTGCGCAGGTCCCAGTCCCACAGGCCCAGCGCCGCGGCCGAGACGGTGAGCGAGAGCAGTTCCTCGCGCTCGCGCACGCGCTCCTCGTTGCGCTTGCGGTCGGAGATGTCCTGCGCGGAGAAGAGCCAACAGGGCTCGCCATCGAACTCCACGACGCGCATGGACTGCAGCACCGTGCGCTGGATGCCGCCGCGTGCATTGAGCTTCACCTCGTAGCCGCTGAGCAGCCCGCCCGGCCCCACGGCTGCGATCAGCCGGGCCCGCTCCTCAGGGCTGAAAATGCCCATTTCGACGGCGGTGCGGCCGATGGCCTCTTCGCTCGGGATGCCGAGCAGGGCTTCCCAAGCGGGGTTGACCACTTTGTATTGCCCATCGCTGCAGCGCGACAAGCCCATGGGCAGGTCCACGAGCTGGAAGATGCGCGAGAAGCGCTCCTCGGACTGGCGCAGCCGTTCCTCGGCGCGCTTGGATTCGTCGATGTCCTGCATCACACCGCGGATGCGCCTGAGGTGCCCATCCTCGACGACGGGCTCGCCGCGCGCGCGCACCCAGACCTGGCGGCCGTCGGCGCGGATGACCTGCAGCTCCATGTCCCATTCGGTGCGGTGCCGGATGCACTCACGGAACTTCGCACGCATGGCCTCGCGCCAGGGCGGGGCCACGTGGGTGTCGATGTAATCGCGCGGCAGCGGCGCTCCGCTGGGCAGGCCATGGATGTCGTAGCACACGTCGGACCAGTACACCAGGCCCCGGCCCGGCGCGTCTTCCCAGGCGCCGAGCCGCGCAAGCCGGCCTGCCTGCTGCAGCAGGCCGTTGAGAGCCACGAGCTCGTCGCGGGTGCGCTGTTCCTCGGTCATGTCGTGGAACACGAAGACCAGGCAGTCCTCTCCGTTGAGCCGAACCGAGCGCGCGGACATGAGGCCGGGAATGGCGCGGCCGTCGCGCTGCGCGACCAGCGGCAGGCGGGTGACCTGGCCGTCGCGCTGCAAGGCATCGAGCAAGCGGTTGCGCTCGTGCGGCGTGGCCCAGACACCCATTTCGGTCGAAGTGCGGCCCACCCAGGCATCGCGCGAATGGCCCAGCAGCGTGGAGAATGCCGCATTGACCTCGAGATAGCGCCCGTCGGACGTGCGTGTGATGCCCGCAGGATCGGGCAGCATTTGGTAGATGGCGGTGTACTTGGCCTCGGAGGCGCGCAGGGCTTCTTCGGTGACACGGCGCTGCGTCACGTCCTGGTCCATGCCGGTCAGGCGCAGCGGCCGCCCCTGGGCGTCGCGCTCGGCCACCTGGCCGCGCGCCACGATCCAACGCCAGTGGCCCGCGCTGTCGCGGATGCGGAACTCGGCCTCGTAGCGCTCCACGTCGCCTTCCAGCGTGTGCTGCAGGTAGTCGGCCATGCGGGCCGCGTCCTCGGGGTGGCGCAAGCCGATCCAGTACGACAGGCGCTCTTCTTCGGGCTGCTGGTGCACACCGAAACGGGCATAGAAATCGCCCTCGAGCGTGAGCCGGCGGGTGCGCCGGTTCCATTCCCAGCGGCCGCAGTCCATCGACTCCATGGCAAGCAGCAGCTCGTGCTCGCGCTGCTTCAACTGCTGCGCGCGCGAGCGGGCCAGCATCAGCGCCGCCAGCGCCGAAAGCACAGCCACCCCTCCGAAAATGCCGCCCATCCACACCATGTCAGACATGGCCCCAAGCTCCGGCGCTTCGGTGGCTGCGAGGGATCGCACCACAATTCATGTTTCTAAGTGTAGGCCCCTTGGAGGGACCCCGGTGCCCGCCATGCCGTCCCGATAAGCACGGCTTGACAAAGAGCGGGTGGCGGTTTTTCTAAGCGTCAGGGTGCGGGTTGGGCCAAAGCCTGCTCTATGGCGGAACGCAGGCTGCGGCTGTCGGGCGCGGTCATGCTCGAATACCCTGCAATCACACGCCCGTCGCGGCCCAGCAGGTACTTGTAGAAGTTCCACTTGGGCGCCATGTCGGCCTGCCGGGCCAGTTCGCGGTAGAACGGCGAGGCGTCGGAGCCGCGCACGCTGCTCTTGGAGAACATCGGAAACTTCACGCCATAGGTGTTTTCGCAGAAACTCGCGATTTGCTGGTTGGTGCCCGTCTCCTGCGCGAAGTCATTGGACGGAAAGCCTAGCACCACCAGGCCCTTGTCCTTGTAACGCGCGTACAGGTCCTCCAGCCCCTTGTACTGCCCCGTGAAGCCGCAGTAGCTTGCCGTATTGACCACGAGCAGCACCTTGCCGCTGTACTGGCACAGGGACTGGGGCTGCTCGTCCTGCAGACGGGGGAACGTGTGCTGGAGCATGGCCGGGCAAGCCGGCGGCGTTTGGGCTTGGGCGGCAGCCCCCCAGAAAAGGGCGGACAGCGCAAAGGCAGCAGGGAGAAGGGCGGTGCGTGGCATGGTGCGCTCCTGGACAGTGCGTCAACATAGCACGGATGCAATGCCCCTGCTCATGGCGACCGGCGCGGTGCGATCAGCCCCGTCGAGAGCATGATGCCGCACACGATGACCAGGCCGCAGCCTGCCATCCAAGGGGTGACGGCCTCGCCCAGGAACATGGCGCCATAGAACACAGCGAACACCGGGGCGAGGAAGGTCACCGCCAGCGCGCGGCTCGGCCCCGCATGCGCAATGAGCCGGAAGTACAGGATGTAGGCGATGCCCGTGCACAGCACCGCAATGGCGACCACTGCGCCCCAGGCGCGCAGGCCTGGCATGGTGACGGGCCAGAACCACAGCGTGGGCAGCGCCAGCCCCAGCGCAGCGCCGAGCTGGCTGCCCGTGGCCGTGGCCAGGGGCGGGATACCCGTGAGGTAGCGCCGCGCGTAGCTCGCTGCGATGGCGTAGCAGGTCGATGCGAGCAGGCATGCCGCGATGGCCCAGCCCGCGTGGCCTGTCTTGGCCCCCATGCCTCCTGGCGCGCGCCAGGCCAGCAGAGCCACGCCGACGAAGCCCAGCGCCAGGCCCAGCCAACGCAGGCGGTTGATGCGGTCGCCCAGCCAGACCCAGGCCACGAGCGCGCCGAACAGCGGGACCGTGGCGTTGAGAATGGACGTGAGCCCCGTGGCGATGTGCATCACCGCCCAGGCGAACAACGCGAAGGGGATGGCCGAGTTGATCAGCCCTGCGATCAGGATGGGGCGCCAATGCCGCCGCAGCGCGGGCCACTGCCCCTGCCGCAGCAGGATCGGCCAGAGAAACACCGTGGCCAGCGTGACGCGCAGCCCCGCCGTGGGCAGCGGGCCGAACTCGGCCGCGCCCAGTCGCATGAACAGGAAAGAGGCGCCCCAAAGCGCGGAGAGCAGGGCGAACTCCCCGATCCAGGAAGTCGTGGCGGCTGCGGCGGGCGAGGTGGTGGCGGTCATGGTTGTTGGGGGGATGTGTCGTCGAAGGGCGCGGCCTCAAGCCGCAGCAGCGCCGTCTTGCGCTGCAGTCCGCCTGCGTAGCCTGTGAGGCCGCCTGTGCTGCCCAGCACGCGGTGGCAAGGCACGGCCACGCTCACGGGATTGCGGCCCACAGCGGCGCCCACGGCCCGCACCGCCGCCGGATTGCCCAGCGCACGCGCGATGGCGCCGTAGCTCGTAGTGCCGCCGCGCGGAATGGCGAGCAGGGCCCGCCACACAGCCTGCTGGAACGGCGTGCCGCCCGAGAGGTCTAGGGGCAGGTCGAATTGCGTGCGCTCGCCGCGCAGGTAGGCCTGTACCTGCCGCGCAGCCTCCTGCAGCAGCGGATGGTCGTCCTGCGTCGGCCAGGCGCCGGGACCGTCCAGTTCCCTGGGCTGGTGGCGCTGCCCATCGAACCACAGGCCCACCAGGCCACGGGCGGATGCAGCCAGGCGGACGTCGCCCATGGGGGTGGCGGTGCGGCTTTGCACCGTGTCGCGGGGGAATTGCATGGTGAATCCTTTGATTAGATACGAGATTGCGCTGACGCGCTGGCGGGAAGAGCGTGTGCAGCTACTGTTTTGGTAGCTTGTGGGCCATGCTGGCCCAGGCGCGGATGACGGCGTAGCTGCGCCAGGGGCGCCAGGCTTGCGAGGCCTCCAGCGCCGCCCGGGCCGGCTGCCTGACGCCTTGCACGCCCAGGGCCTTGTGCAGCGCCACGTCGCCGCTCGGAAACGCATCGGGCCAGCGCAGCGCGCGCATGGCGATGTACTGCGCGGTCCAGTCGCCGATGCCGGGCAACTGGCAGAGCGCGGCCGTGGTAGCGTCCACGTCGGCGCTGGCATTCAGTGCCAGCTGTCCGGAGTCCACGGCGCGCGCCAGAGCGACGATGGCGGCCTGGCGCTGGCGCACGATACCAAGCTGGCCCAGCGCCTCGCCCTCGGCGGCCGCGAGCACGGCGGGCGCCGGGAACAGGCGGGAGAGCGCGGGCCAAGGCGTTTCCACAGGCTCGCCAAAGCGCTCCATGAGGCGCTGCGCCAGCGTGCGTGCAGCCGCCACCGTGATCTGCTGGCCCAGCACGGCGCGCACGGCCAGCTCGAAGCCGTCGAAGCAGCCCGGCACGCGCAGGCCGTCGCCCTCGGGAAAGTCGGCGTGCAGCACGGCTGCGATGGGGGCCGGGTCCGCATCGAGATCGAGCATCGCACGCACGCGGGCGATCACCTGGGGCAGCACGGGCAGCAGGCTGTCGCTCACCGTGAGCGCCACCTGGGGCCGTGCAGCGTCAAAGGCCGCTTCGAGCCAGCCCATGTGCACCGAGCCGCTTGCGGCACCCGCCAGCCTCACCGTGCGGCGCAGGGCCTGCGCGCCCGGCTGGCGCGCTACCGACTCCACCGCGTGGATCTGCCGCGCCTCGAAGAATGCGAGCAGCGCATCGCGGTCGTAGGGCGGGCGGTAGCCCAGGCGCACGGGCCGGCCCGGGCCGGGGTCGGCCGGGCCCTCGCGCCGCAGCTGCGTGGGGTTGAGCCCGTAGTGCTGCGCAAAGGCCGCATTGAAACGCCGCACGCTCGCGAAGCCGCTGGCCAGCGCCACCTGGGTGACGGGCAGCCGGGTGTCGGTCAGCAGCTGCTTGGCCGCGAGCAGCCGCCGCGTTTGCAGGTACTGCAGTGGCGAGAGACCGAGTGCCGCCTCGAACAGGCGGCGCAGGTGCCGGTCGCTCACGCCCAGGCGCGCGGCCAGCCTTGCCACGAGTGCTCCGCCATCGGGATCGGCCCAGGCCTCGGGCGTGTCGAGCAGGCGCAATGCCTGGCGCACCAGAATGGCGCCGGCGTCCTGCACGGACCACGCCAGTGCCTGCGGCGCCAGCTCGGGCCGGCAGCGCAGGCAGGGCCGGAAGCCCGCGCGCTCGGCCTGCGCGGCGAGGGCGAAGAAGCGGCAGTTCTCGCGCTTGGGCGTGCGCACGGCGCAGACCGGCCGGCAGTAGATGCCTGTGGAGGTGACGCCCGTGAAGAAGCGCCCGTCGAAACGCGCGTCGCGCGCCTTCAGGGCGAGGTAGCGGGCGTCGTCATCGTCGGCGGGAAGGTGGGAGGACATGGAACGCATGATAGGCCGCACTGCGGCATGGACTCGCCGTTTTCGGACATGCGCTTGGGATGCTATTCGCGGAATTTTCGGCAAGCCTCAACTTGAATGAAAGGGCTGCATGCGCAGCCCCTTTGTTCAAGCCTGGACAGGGAAGAAATTGAAGAATTCGCTTCGTTCAACCCATGGAGCATTCGCATGACTTCCTTCTCCTCTCGTATCCGACCCCATGTCCAGACCAAGCTCGATGCCGCGCTCCTGTCCGAGCGGCGCGGGGATTCTTTCACGGCCTTCAGCGAGCTCGAGCACGCCCATGTGCTGGGACAGGCCTCGACGCGCGAGCACGTGCGGGTGCATTGGCACATGCTGCGCTTCGCGTGGCGCAACCAGCAGACTCGCGAGATGATGGGCCAGGCTTGGCGCCTGGCTGCTGCTGCCGTGTTTACCCCGCTGGGGCTGGTTCCGCGCGGTAACACGGGCGGCGCCGATGTCAGCGGCTTCCAGCGTATGGCGCTCCCGCCGGAGCTCGCGATGGTCATCGATGCGGCCCGCCGTTGAAGGAGACAGCCATGCTGCGCAGAGTACTTCTCCTCTCGGCCACCGTCCTCGTTGCCGCTCTCGCCACCGGCTGCGGCACGCCGCCGACAGATCTCGACGTTTCTCTGGCCAAGCCCAGCGCCTTGGGCCGCTACCGCGTTACGCTGGAGCCACCCTCCCAGGGGCTGCGCATCAACCAGATGCACGCGTGGAAGGTGAGGCTGGCCACCGCGGACGGCGCGGCAGTGAGTGGCGCCGTTTTCCAGGTCGGCGGAGGCATGCCGCAACACGGCCACGGATTTCCGACACAGCCGCGCGTGACCCGCGAACTCGAACCTGGAACCTACCTGCTCGAGGGTGTGAAGTTCAGCATGACCGGGTGGTGGGAGTTCAAGATCGCCATCGAGGCCGCGCCGGGCGCGGACAACGTCACGTTCAACACGATCGTGGCACTGCCAAAGTCGTGAGCCGGTTATGAACAAGCTCATTCCTGTCGCAGGACTGCTGGCGACGGCGCTTGCCTTGTCGCAGGTCCTGCCAATGCGCGACGCGTGGTCGCCCCAGGAACTGGCCATGCTCGAAGCCATGCAGCTGCGCGCGGCGGGCCCACTTGCGGCCGACCCGTCGAACGCCTATGAGGCCCGGCCCGATGCCGCTTTACTGGGCAAGGCACTTTTCCATGACCGCCGCCTGAGCCGGGACGGCACTGTCTCGTGCGCGAGCTGCCACGATACCAGTGCCCAGTTCCAGGATGGCCGGCCACTGGGGCAGGGGCTGGCGGCTGGCAAGCGGCGCACGATGCCGGTGATGGGGGCCGCCCACGCCCCATTCCTGTTCTGGGACGGCCGCAAAGACAGCTTGTGGTCGCAGGCGCTGGGCCCGCTGGAGGACGCCGCCGAGCATGGTGGCAATCGCGTGGCGCTCGTGCGCACCGTGCAGGCGCACTATGCGCATGCCTACGCTGCGGCCTTCGGGGCGATGCCTGAGCTCGGGCCGCTGCCCTCGGCTGCGGCGCCGAATGGCTCCGCCGAAGAGCGCACGGCATGGAAAGCCCTGCCAGATGCCACGAAGGAGCAGGTCAATCGGGTGTTTGCCAACATCGGCAAGGCCATTGCAGCCTATGAGCGCCAGGTCGCCTACGGTGAATCGCGCTTCGACCGTTATGTCGCGGCAACCCTGGCCCGGGACGCGAAGGGCCAGGAAGTTCTGGCACCGCAGGAGATACGCGGCTTGCGGCTCTTCATCGGGCGTGCCCAATGCGCCACTTGCCACAATGGGCCGATGCTCACGGACCATGCTTTCCACAATACCGGTGTGCCGCCGCTCGACCTGGCTCGTCCAGACCCTGGCCGCGCCGCCGGCGTGCAGCAACTGTTGCGGGACGAGTTCAACTGCCTCGGCAAATACAGCGACGCAATGCCCGAGCAGTGCGGCGAGCTGCGGTTTCTGGCCGCCGACGATTCAGGCCTCCTGGGCGCGTTCCGCACCCCGAGCCTGCGCAACGTTGCCCAGAGAGCGCCGTATATGCACGCAGGCCAGTTTGCGGATCTGCAGCAAGTGCTGGAGCACTACGCGCGCTCGCCCAAGGCGGTGTTTGGCCACAGCGAGCTGGCGACGCCGGGCGAGCGGCAGGCCATCCGGTTGTCGGCATCCGACGTGGCGGATCTCGCCGCATTCCTGGGGGCCCTCACGGGCCCGGTTATTCAGCCCGAGTAGGGTTGCGAGACGCGCAGGTGTGAACTCAACGGGCCCGCCATCTGCATGGTGGAGGGCGAGAGGCCGAACATGGTGCGCGAGGTGCGCGACAGATGGGCCGAGTCGGCGAAGCCGGCCGCATGCGCCGCACGCGAGAGCGTCTCGCCTTGCATGAGCAGTGTCCAGACATGCAGAAGGCGGCGCCACAGGAGGTAGGTGCGCAGTGGCATCCCCGTCTCCTCGACGAACAGGTGCCGGAAACGGCTGGGGGAAAGGTGGGTGTGCGCCGCAATTGCCTCCAGTGTGATTGGCTGGCCGCCCCGCGCCTGGATGTATTCGACCGCTGCCAGCACGCGCGGGTCCGACGGTTCTCGGGATCTGGCTTGCGCCAGGTCCTGAACAAGCGCCCGGCAAAGGCCCCGGACCCTTTCCGCGCTCCTTTCCGTGCGCCAGGCATGCTCCAGGCGTGCGGTAGCCGCCTGGACCCAATCGGGTTCGAGGACCAGCATTTGCCCCCCAAGCCGCTCCGTGAGGGCCTTGCCTTCGGTTGTCTCCGGTTCGACAAAAATGACTGCCGACCATTCGCATGCGTTCACGTCGATGGTATGCGGCGCGGCCGATGGAATGACCGCCCCGGCGCACGGCAGCAAGCTCCCCCGGCGGCCAAACTGCACGTGCAGGCCCGACGGCGCGCCGAGCACCAGTTGAATGGCGTAGTGCGTGTGGGTGTCTATGGTCCCTGACCCTCCGCATCCGAGGAAGGCAGCGCCGCCGCGCCAGGCGACGAAGTCGCCTTGGTAGCGGGACAAAGAAACGGCGGCATGCACGCGCAAAGTATGACATTGCCTCTGCGAGAGATGGGGCGCTTTCAGCCTGCCTGCGGGTCTGCGCTCGGGCCTCTGCGCAGCGGGAGCGGCCTACAATGCCCCGCTTTCCCTCACTCCCGCGACAGGTTTCCCCGTGCAGCTCTCGCCCTCCATCTTCAAGGCTTACGACATCCGCGGCATCGTGCCGGGCACCCTGAATGAATCCGTGGCCCTGGGCCTGGGGCGCGCATTCGGCACCGCGGCGCGGGCCGAGGGCCAGCGCGTGGTGGCCGTGGGTCGCGACGGGCGTCTCTCGGGGCCAGCGCTGTCGGCCGCGCTGATCCAGGGCCTCACCGAGGCCGGCATCGAGGTCATCGACATCGGCATGTGCACCACGCCCATGCTGTATTTCGCGGCCGCGACGCTGTGCCAGAGCGGCATCCAGATCACGGGCAGCCACAACCCCAAGGACTACAACGGCTTCAAGATGGTGCTGGCCGGCCGCGCCATCTACGGAGAGGAAATCCAGCAGCTGCGGCGCACCATGGAGGCTGAGGACTGGCAGTTGGCCCCCGGCGGCGGGGTGCGCCAGGCCGACGTGCTGCCCGCCTACGTGCAGCGCATCGTGGGCGACGTGAAGCTCGCGCGCCCCATAAAGATCGTGGTGGACTGCGGCAACGGCGTGGCCGGCGCCTCGGCTCCGGGCATCTTCCGCGCGCTGGGCTGCGAGGTGACGGAACTGTTCTCCGAGGTGGATGGCAACTTCCCCAACCACCATCCCGACCCGAGCAAGCCCGAGAACCTGCGCGACCTCATCGCCGCGCTGCAGAACTCCGACGCCGAATTGGGCCTAGCCTTTGACGGCGACGGCGACCGCCTGGGCATCGTGACCAAGGACGGCACCAACATCTTCCCCGACCGCCAGATGATGCTGTTCGCGCATGACGTGCTCTCGCGCGTGCCGGGCGGCACCATCCTGTTCGACGTGAAGTGCACCCAGCGCCTCGCGCCCGCCATTGCCGAGGCGGGCGGCAACCCGCTCATGTACAAGACGGGGCATTCGCTCATCAAGGCGCGCATGAAGGAGGTGGATTCGCCCCTGGGCGGCGAGATGAGCGGCCACATCTTCTTCAAGGAGCGCTGGTACGGCTTCGACGACGGCACCTAC
>JASLFM010000222.1 GCA_030150585.1 Acidovorax sp. | reverse complement strand
CGTCGCGCGGCTGCGCGGCCAGCCGTTCGCCAACGCCTTCCAGCGTGCGCCAGGCATCGCCGAGAGCGTGGAATGGGCCAAGGCCCTGGTCGCGCTCGATACGCTGGTGCTGGACCCGGAAGTGGCCGTGGACACGGCCGGCATCCTGTTCAAGCAGCGCGAGGATGTGGCCGCGCTCACGCACGAGCTGGCTACGCAGCTGCTTGCGCCGGAGCTTGCATGACCTCCCTGCTGGGCGACGCCCGCGTGGGCAAGCTCGCCGACAACCTCACGGGCTTCGGCCGCACGTTGCGCCGCGCGGGTGTGCACGTGGACGCGGCGCGCATGGCGCTCGCGCAGCAGGCCGCGCTGCTCGTGGGGGTGGAGCGTGCCGATCTGGAGGCTGCGCTGGAGGCCGTGCTCGTCTGCCGCGAGCAGGACCGGGCCGTGTTCCGCGAGCTGTTCGACGCCTACTTTCGCAACCCCGACATGGCCCAGAAGCTGCTGGCGCAAATGCTGCCCAGCGCCCCGGCCAAGGCCCCGCCGCGCCACCGCCCGCGCGTGAGCGAAGCCCTGGCGCCCGTGCTGGCCGCGCGCAACGCGCCGCCGCGCGAAGAGCAGAAGATCGACTTCGACGCCGCCATGACGGCCAGCGACGCAGAGCGCCTGCGCCATGCCGACTTCAACCAGCTGAGCGCGAGCGAATACCGCCTCGTGGAGCGCGTGGCGCGCGACATTCCGCTGCCCCTGCCCACCTACGCCGCGCGCCGCACCCGGCCTGGCCCGCGCGGCGCGCGCGTGCACTGGGGCAGCGCCCTGCGCCGGGCCGCGCGCACGGGCGGCGAGCTGCTGGAGCTGCCCCGGCTCGCGCGGCGCGAGCAGCCGCTGCCGCTGCTCGTGCTGGTGGACATCTCGGGCTCCATGGAGCGCTACGCGCGCCTGCTGCTGGCCTTTCTGCATGCGGCCACGGCGCCAGGGCAAGGGCGCGCGGTGCGGCGCGACGTGTTCGCCTTCGGCACCGGGCTCACGGACCTCACGCCCGCCTTCCGCCATGCCGACACCGACGCCATGCTCACCCACGCGGGCCAGGCCATCGCCGACTTCGCGGGCGGCACGCGCATGGGCGAGGCGCTGTCCCAGCTGCGCCTGCAGCACGCGCGCCGCCTCGTGGGCCGCCGCACGCTGGTGCTGGTCGTGAGCGATGGGCTCGACACCGGCGAGCCCGAATTGCTTGCGCGCGAACTGGCCTGGCTGCGCCGCCGCAGCGCGCGCCTGCTGTGGCTCAACCCGCTGCTGCGCTTTAACGGCTACGCGCCCACCGCGCGCGGCGCGGCCGCGCTGCACCGCTACGCGCACGCCATGCTCGCCGTTCACAACCTGGAGCGGCTGCAGGACCTGGCCGCCAGCCTGGCGCGCCTCATGCGGTCCAGCCACTGAAAACACAAGGACAAGGAGGAATCACCATGGAAATGCAAGCCAGCCGCCCCCTGGCCGTCAGCCAGCAGCAGGCCTGGGACGCCCTTAACGACCCCGAGGTACTCAAGGCCTGCATACCCGGCTGCGACAAGGTCGAGGCCACGGGCGAGCACCAGTACGCCGTGGGCATGGCGCTCAAGATCGGGCCCGTGTCCGCCAAGTTCGCGGGCAAGATCACGCTGTCGGACATCCAGCCGCCGCAAAGCTACACCATCGCCTTCGACGGCCAGGGCGGCGTGGCGGGCTTCGGCAAGGGCCAGGCGCAGGTGCGGCTCGCAGAACTGCCGCCCGACGCCCTGGGCCAGCCCTGCTGCGAGCTGCACTACCAGGTGCAGGCCCAGGTGGGCGGCAAGATCGCCCAGCTCGGCCAGCGGCTCATCGACGGCGCGGCCAAGGGCATGGCCGAGGACTTCTTCAAGCGCTTCGACGAGGAGATGCGGCGACGCCATCCGCGCGCGGAGCCGCCAACTGAGGCGGCGCCCGCCGAAGCCGCTTCGGTACCGGCCGTCTCTACCGAAGCCGCGCAGGGCGGCGGCATTCCCACGTGGGTCTGGGTGGTACTGGCCGCCATCATTGTGGTGGCAGCCTACGCATTGCTCTAATACGGCCATGGAAAACCTCGACGTCCTCGTGCTGCGCACCCTGCTGGGCTGGCGGCGTGCGGGCCAGCGTGCGCTGCTGGCCACGGTGGTGCATACCTGGGGTTCGTCGCCCCGGCCCGTGGGATCCATCATGGCGCTGAGCGAGACCGGCGCCGTGGTCGGGTCCGTGTCGGGCGGCTGCATCGAGGACGACCTGATCGACCGCTATACGCGCGCCTACGCATCTGTGCAGGGCGAGGGCCGTGGCGAGGCGCACGCCATTCCCAGCGGCCCGCCGCAGTTCACCAAGTACGGCGTGAGCGCCGACGAGGCGCACCGCTTCGGCCTGCCCTGCGGCGGCACGCTGGAGCTGCTGCTGGAATTCGACCCCGATGCCGACAGCCTGGCCACGCTGGTGGAGTGGCTGGAGGCGGGCCGCCTGGTGCAGCGCAGCGTGCAGCTCGCCACGGGCGCCGCCGCGCTGGCGCTGGCCGAAGCGCCCGAGGCGTTGAGCGTGGACGGGCAGCGGCTCGTGAGCACCTTCGGGCCCGAGTACCGCATGCTGCTCATCGGCGCGGGCCAGATCTCGGAGTACCTGGCCACCATGGCGCTGTTCAGCGGCTTTGCCGTCACCGTGTGCGACCCGCGTGAGGAGTACCGGGGCCACTGGAGCGTGCCCGGCGCGCGTTTGGTGAACGATATGCCCGACGACGTGGTCGCGGCCTTTCGCCCCGATCGCCGCAGCTGCGTGGTGGCGCTCACGCACGACCCCAAGCTCGACGACCTGGCCTTGCTGGAAGCGCTGAACAGCCCTGCGTTCTACGTGGGCGGGATCGGTTCGCGGCGCAACAACGCGGCGCGGCATGCGCGCTTGATCGAGCACTTCGGCCAGACCGAAGAGAGCCTCGCGCGGCTGCGCGGCCCGCTGGGCATCTACATCGGCAGCAAGACGCCGCCCGAGATCGCCGTGAGCATCATGGCCGAGGTGCTGGCCGTGAAGAACGGCGTGACCCTGCCGCGGGATATGGCCGTGGCCCAGGCCAAGGATGCCTACGAGGCGCCCCGGGTGCCCGATGGCCCCGTGTGCGGCACGCGGGGCTGAGTCTTAGAACCTGTTCAAGGTCTTTTCATGCTGCCTTGCCCGAAGGGTTGCCCCGAAAAAGCAGCGTCTGCCGCGTTGCACATCCTCGCCGGGCATCAGCCCGGCTTGCGGTGGGCGCCTTGCATCCACTGCAGTTTTGGGGCACCGGGCACCATGAAAAGACCTTGAACAGGTTCTAAGACTCAGTCCCGCGTGCCGCACACGGGGCCATCGGGCACCCGGGGCGCA
>JASLFM010000180.1 GCA_030150585.1 Acidovorax sp. | reverse complement strand
CGCCGTGAACGTCTTGGTCACCGAACCGATCCCGACCTGGGTGTCGGGCGTCATTGCGATGCCGGCGTCCTTGTCTGCGTAACCCAGTCCCTGCATCCAGACCACCTTCCCATCCACCACAAGCGCAGCCGAGGCCCCAATCACGCCGCTGCCCTGTTGGCGTTGTTCCAGCCATCGGACAAGAGTCGAAACCTCGGAGTGAGGCTGCAGCTCCGCTGCGTGCACCACGGGCGACCAGGCAACGCATGACAAAGCGATCCAGGAGACGGCCCTGGTCATCGTGTCTGCAGCGATCGCAGCAATTTTCTTTGGCGTCGTGGAATCTCTCATAGTGCCTCAACGTTGAAGCTGAGCCGCGAGCGGCGGGCTGCCGACGCGAATCGGCACGAGCGAGTGGTACCAGTTTCGCGCCGGTGATGGTCGCGACCGGAGGAATCCGAGTTTGAGGCTGCTGCGCTGGCTCACCCCGTGACGGAGTTGGTGCACTTGGATCCCAGGCTTGGCCCTTTTCGAAGGTCGGCAACACCCACCGCAAGGTCAGGAGATCTTCGGCGTGTTCTCTGATGCCAGTCCTGACCACTGGGGGCGCCTCCTGATGCGCCGGCGCCAGGGGCGTGCGCAGCGGGCGGGTCAGGTTGACAAGGCTGTTCGCCTGCATGAACCCGACTACTTGCTGGGCGTGCACGATGCCTGCGCGCTCAGGGGCGCTGCGCTTGCACCTCTCCCTGTGCGACTGGACAGGTGTTGCATCGTCCCGCGGCGGTTGATGAGAGCCATGCGCCGCGGAAATGACCGATCTCCCCTGAACGCCTCGCCAAGGATCCGGTGCTCAGGCGCGCATCCATTGACGCCTCGGCATGGGCGCGTTTGGCCACCCCGAGTTGCGCGTGAATACCAAGATGAAGAGGGCGATGCTCGGCATGAGCATCGACAGTGCCACAGCCGAGCGCTTGATTCGGGAGGGAATCAACGTCAAGAGCTTGAAGACCTTGTCAGAGACCGCCCCTCGCGAGCTGGGGCGACCGCTCAAGTGACGGCCATGCGCGGGCGTGTGTCCTCATCGCCGTTGCGGTTGCTCTCGCCCGGGTTTCCCACCCACACCGCGATGGCACTGTAGTTGTCCTGGCGCGGCTTGGCGCGGGCCGCGATCTGGTTGCGCATGTCGGCCAGCCAGTCCTGCGGCGCGAGGGCGCGCGCCAGGCTCGTTGCGAGCGCGGCGTCATCGAAGCCTTCCCACCAGCCGTCACTGCACAGCAAGAACGCGTCGCCGTCTTGGAGTTCGACGGGCCGCACGACCGTGTGCGGCTCGATGTCGCCCTCCATGCCGAGCGCTGCCAGCAACTGGTTCTTCTGCGGGTGGCCGCGCACCTGCTCGGCGCTGATGAGGCCGGCCAGCAGCATCTGCTGCACGACGCTGTCGTCGGTGGTGACGATGTCCACGCGGCCGCGGCGCAGCCGGTACAGGCGCGAGTCTCCGACATGGGTCCACAGCGCATGGCGCTCGTCGTCGGCAATCCACAGCGCGACGACCGTGGAGTGCATGCGCGCCTCGGGGATGTTGGAGCCCTGGTGATGCAGCAGCTCGGAATGCGCGAGTCGCACGATCTGTGTCAGGTTGGCCGGTGAGAACGCCACGGTGTCGTCGCGCAGCAAGCGCTCCAGACACGCCACGGCGCGCAGCGAGGCCTCGCCGCCGCGTCGATGGCCACCGGCGCCATCGGCCAGCACCGCATAGTGCCCATAGCGGGCGGCGCCATGGGCGAGCGTGTCTTCGTTGTAGGTGCGCGCGCCCTGTTCGCTGCAGCAGGCCAGGCTGAGGCGGCTTGTCACGGTGGCGCCTCCGCGCCCGCATCCCGTCCCGCCAGCCGGGAGCGTGCGTGCTTGGGATGACTCGCTGCAAGGCTCATGGCGCTGTGCCCTCACGGGGCCGGGGCCTTGTGTTCGCGCTTGAGGCGCTCCACCTGCTGGTCATAGGCGGCGAGAAAGGCCCGGCCGAACAGGGTGTGAAAGTCCTCCTGCGCTTCTTCGAGGATGGCTTGGTGGCGCTGGACATACAGGTCCCACAGACGGGCCTTGCGGTTCATCGGCAGCAGGTTGTCGAGCATGGAGCCGCCAACGAGCTTGGCTTCGAGTGCGTCGGGTGCAAAGCGGCTGAGCATGCCTTCCACGGCAGCACGCATGCCGGCCACGGTGCCGATGGCGTGGCCGACGAGGTCCTCCATCGCGTCGTCCATCGCTGCCGGGCCAGGCATGAAACCGCGCAGCGGCGGTTGCAGCAGTTGCTCCAGCCCCGACTTGCCGTCCGGTGAGAACTTCAGCGGGTTGTTGTCGCGCTGGCGGATCACGGTGACTTCGGCGCGCAACTCGTGCTTGGTGCTGGCGCGCACTTGCATCAGCTGCAGACTGCCGTCGATCGCGCTGCGCAGCAACCGGCCGACGAGCTGCATGCGCTCGGCCGCCTCGGCCGGTGCCAGCGGCAGATCGACGCCGGCGCCCACGCAGAAGGCACGCCACAGCGCGGCGGCGTCGGCCGGGTTGGCAGGCGACTGTGGGGGGGGCGCCACTTGCGCCGGCACTGCCACGGGTGCCGGGGCTGCGGTGCGCGGCAGCGCGAACGGAGCGTGGATCGCGGGCAGGTCGTCCGGTTGTGGCGCGGCCGGCGTGGGAGGCGGGGCAGCTGCACCGAACAGGGCCAGAGGATCGACCGGCAAGCCCCCCGCGCCCCCGGGCGGAGGCGCCGCGCCGAGGTCGGCCATGAAGTCGGCCAGCGGATCAGTGCCAGCGGGGGCGCCCTGGCGCTGTGCGTTGATGAGGTCGTCAATGCTGCCTCCGGCGCCGCCAGGCAGCAAGCCG
>JASLFM010000155.1 GCA_030150585.1 Acidovorax sp. | reverse complement strand
GCAGTAGTCGCCCATGCGCTGCAGGTAGGCGGCGCTGCTGACGTAGGGCTTGGTGGCAATCACGCCGCCGTCCGCTCGCTGGCTCATGCCCAGGGTGTTGGGGAGCTCCACCCACTCGAAGGCGTCAATGTAGATGCCCAGGTACCAGCGGTGCAGCGCCTGCGGCTCCAGCCCGGCGAGCAGCGCGAAATTGCCGATCACCATGAGCCGCTGGATATGGTGCGCATGCGCTGTTTGCAGCGACTGCTTGATCGCCAGGTGCAGGCAGCGCATGCGCGTGTCGCCACTCCAGAACCAGTGCGGCAGCGGGGTGTGCTGATGGAGTGTGTTGCGCGATGCGTAGCCCGGCATGTGGGCCCAGTAGATGCCGCGCACGTACTCGCGCCATCCGGCGATCTGGCGCACAAAGCCCTCCACGGCGGCCAGCGGCGCCTGTCCAGCGCGCCAGGCCGCTTCCGCGCGCTGCACTACTTCCAACGGGTGCAGCATCTTCACATTCAGCGCAAACGACAGCAGCGAATGGAACAGGCGCAGTGCCTGGGCGGCCAGCGCGTCCTCGTAGTCGCCAAAGTGCGGCAGCGCCTTGGCGATGAAGGCCTCCAGGCAGGCCAGGGACTCGCTGCGGTTCAGCGGCCAGCGCAGGGCGGCCGCTTGCGGGTTGCCGAAGCTCTGAACGCCAGATCGCTGCACTGTGCGCCACAGCGCGCTGTGGTCGTGCTGCGGGCGCCAATCGGCGGGCTCGGGCGGGGTGCCGGGCCAGCGTTTGCGGTTGTCGTGATCAAAGTTCCACTTCCCGCCTGCGGGCGTGCCATCGGCGTCCAGCAGCAGCCTCCAGCGGCGGCGCATGTGCCGGTAGAAGTGCTCCATCAGCCATTGCTCGCGCTGGCCCATCAGCGCGGCCAGCTCGCCGCGCTCGGTCAAAAAATGCTCGCTGTCCACCACCGCCCATTCAAGTGGCTGGGCTGCGCTCCAAGCCTGAAGCTGGGTGTCCAGGCGCCATTCGTCGGGTTGCTGCCACTCGACCCGCCGGGCGCCGTAGTGCGCCGCCAGCGCGCTCAGGTTGTCGCCAATGGATTGGCGGTTGCTGGCATCGTCCAGCGCCACATAGCGCACGCGGTGCCCTGCTGCGCGCAACTGGCGCGCGAAGTCGCGCATGGCAGCAAAGATGGCGAGGATCTTCTGCGCGTGGTGCAGAACATAGTCAGTCTCTTGACGCACCTCCATCAGCACATAGACCACCTGCCGATCCACCTGGGTGAACCAGCTGTGGCCGGGGTGCAGCTGGTCGCCCAGTACCAGGCGCAGGGTATGGGTGTGAGCGGGGGGGGCGGTCGCGTTCATGCCGTGCCCCACAGGCGTTGGTAGGTGCCATCTGGGTCGTAGGCAGCAGCCTGCTGCGCGGGATCGAAGCGGCGGCCTCCGCGCGGGTCGGTGCCCCGGCCCGCGATGTAGAGCCAGTTGCCCTGGTTGGAGTAGACGTCGTAGTCCAGCAATTGCGCTTCAAACCAAGCAGCGCCGGCGCGCCAGTCGCAGGCCAGGTCGTGGATGAGATAGCTGGCCGCCACCTGACGAAGGCGGTTGCTCAGGTAGCCGGTGGCGGCCAGTTCGCGCAGGGCCGCATCCACCAGCGGTTGGCCGGTCTGGCCGGTGCACCAGGCAGCAAAGGCGGCTGCATCGTGCGGCGTGTCGCATACCGGCCCCAGTCCCCGCGCGCGGTACAGTGCACGGCCATGCTGCAGGTGGAGAAAACGAAAGTAGTCGCGCCACAGCAGTTCGAACCACAACCAGTAGCTGCCGTCGCTAGCGCCATGCTCGGCCTCGAACTGGCGCAACTGCGCCAGCGCCCGGCGGGGCGAGAGCGCGCCCGTGGCCAGCCAGGGGGACCACTTGCTGGAGTAGTCCAGCCCCACCAGGCCGTTGCGCGTGCATTTGTACTGCGCGGGCAGGCCGCGTGCCAGGTACTGCGACAGGTGGGTCAGGGCTGCAGACTCACCGCCATGCTCTGCGTTGATGCTGTAGGGGAAGGCGCTGCGTGCATCCGCGGCGGGAGCTTGGCCCGCAAACGCCGCCAAGGCGGCTGCCGATGCGTGCAGATACTGCGCAGGCACGCCCTGTGGCCATGGGGGCAAGGAGTCAGGCGCAGGCAGCGGCGCAGTGGGGTGCGGGCCGGAGTGCTCTACCGCCCGCAGAAATTGGGTGAACACGCGCGGCAGCTGCTGCACCGGCCACGGTAGCGCCGCTGGGTCGAGCAGGCTGCTGTGCCAGATGGTGTGCACGTCCAGGCCGGATGCGCGCAGAGATTCAACCTCAGCCTGTTCTTCAGGCGCGGCGATGGTCTCGCACATGATGGTCTCGGCCCCCACCGCCCGGGCCAGCGCGGGCAGTGCAGTGCGGGCCGGCGCTGCGCAAACCAGGAGCGGGCAGCGCAGGTGCTGCAGGGCCGCGCTCAGGCTCTGGATGGCAGAAGCCCACCAGGTGCGGCGATGCGGGCCCATGCGGGCAAAGCCCCATGGGGTGGTCTCCTGAAAATCAGGCAGGCACAGCACCGGCAGCATATGGCGGGTGCCTCGCGCTCTGGCAGCCTGCAGCGCGGGTTGGTCGTGCAGGCGCAGGTCATTGCGGAACCAGAAAAGCAGCGTGCTCATGGCGGTTTGCCTTTGGGGGGCTGGCTGGCGCTGTTGCGGCGGCAGCGCTCGGAGCAGTACTTGACCTCCTCCCACACCTTGGCCCATTTCTTTCGCCAGGCCATGGGGCGCTGGCAGCAAGCACAGAGCTTTGCTGGCAGATCGCCTTTTCGCTGCGCAGTCATGGTGCAGTGTTTCAGGATACGGCGCGGTGCATGGCGCCTTGGCCGTGCACCGCGCCGGCCCGCTCAAGGTGCGGGCAGGATCACCTTGTCCAGCACGTGAATGACGCCATTCGAGGCCAGCACGTCGGTGGCGACGATGTTCGCCCGGCGTCCCCGCTGATCCGTGACCGCCAGATCTGAGCCGACCGTGAACGTCTCGCCCTCCACGGTCTTGACCGGCGTGTTGATGGGTACATTGGCCTTCAGCACCAGGCCGGGAACCACGTGGTAGGTCAGCACCTTGGTGAGCAAGGCCGTGTTTGCCAGCAGTTGCGCCTTGGTTACGCCCAACTCAGCCAGCAGCGATGCAAATGCGGCGTTGGTGGGCGCGAACACGGTGTAGGGCCCAGGAGCGCTGAGCGTGTCGCCCAGCCCGGCAGCCGTCACGGCTTCCACCAGGATGCTGAAGTCAGGGTTGGCAATGGCGGTTTGCACAACGGTCTTGTCGGCAGGCAAGAGCACTTTGTCGGTGGCATGAATGACACCGTTGGAGGCGGCAATATCGGCCTGGACAATTTTGCTGGTGCGATTGCGCCCATCCGTGATCACCAGATTGGCACCGACCTTGTCGATCTTGAAATAACCGCCGCCGACGGGATTGATGGCTTTACCGAGCGGCACCGCGCTGCTCGGAACTTGCCCGGCCACGACGTGGTACTTGAGCACGGCGGTCAGCAGCGGTTTGTTGGCCAGCAACTGGTCCTTGGTCACGCCGAGCTCACCGAGCAGCGCAGCGAACGCGTCGTTCGTGGGCGCAAACACGGTGACCGGGCCAGGCGCGGTCAGGGTATCGGTCAAGCCAGCGGCTTGAACGGCTTCGACAAGAATACTGAAACGGCTGTCGCTTTGCGCGACCTGCACGACGTTGCCGGGGCCGTCATCACCGCCACCGCAGCCGGCCGTGAAGGCGAGCAGCAAAGCACTCAAGAGTCCTGTGATCCAACGCAGCATGATCGTTCTCCGAAAAAATGAAATCAAGCAATAGGCGAGGGGGGGAATTCAGACTTTTATGATGTCAATGGCAGCCTCCTTGCGCTGAAGTTGTAGAGACCTGGGCGGTTGCGACCTAAAGATCAAGGCGGCGCTGCAATGGCGCTGGTGCTTTGCGACCGTTTCGATTGCGCAGATTGGTGCCGCGCCGTGAGCCGTGCTTTTCCACAATCGCGGCTTTGGCTGCACGCACGGGCTCCTGGGCACGCAGGGCATGCACGCGCGCCTTGGCGGCTTTAGTGGCGCTGGCGAGATCGACCAGCGGCACCGCAATGTCCTGCCCCACGCGCACTCCGCAGCGCGCTTGCACGTCCGGTGGCATACGCCAGGGCTCGAACAGCCAGGCATCGGGTACGCGCCGCAGCGCAGGCAGCCACCGGCGCACAAACAGGCCGTGGGGGTCGTGGTCCTGCGCCTGCTTGACGGGGTTGTAGACGCGGGTGGTGTTGATGCCTGTGGTGCCGGCCTGCATTTGCATCTGGCTCCAGTGGATGCCGGGCTCGTAGTCCAGAAACTGCCGCGCCAGCCAGAGCCCCACAGGGCGCCAATGCAGCCACAGCGGGTAAGCGGCCACCGAAACCAGCATGGCGCGCATGCGGAAGTTGACCCAGCCGGTCTCGCGCAGCATGGCCACGCATGCGTCCACCATGGGCCAGCCGGTTTGGCCCGCTTGCAGTGCGTCGAAGTGGGCGGGGTTCCAGGCGCCTTCGCGCAGGCCGTCGTAGCCCCGGTGCAGGTTGCGCCACTCCAGCTCAGGCTCGGACTCGAGCTTCTGGATGAAATGGCAGTGCCAGTGCATGCGACTCATGAAGGCTGCCAAACCCTGGCGCAGGCGTGCTGCCTGGGGGGCGTCTTGCGACTGGAGCAGGACTTGCTGCCGCTGCGTGGCCTGCACTACTTCGCGCATACCCAGGCTGCCCAGCGCCAGATAGGGGGAAAGGCGCGAGCAGGCCGTGGGCGCCGTCAGCGGCGACGAAATGCCACCCCGGTACAAAGCCCCGCGCTCGTGCAGAAAATCATGCAGCACCTGCCGGCCCAGCGTGCGCCCACCGCGCTGGCGCAGGGGCGGATCGTGAGCGTCCGCCAGCCCTACGGCCTCGGGTGTCGGCCAGGTGTCGCGCCATGGCAAAGAGACAGTCTGCAGGCTGGCCGGCAGCGGCGCCGGCAGGCAGGGGGCCTGCATGTACGCCTGCCACAGGCCGCGCCAGTGCTCGCGCGAGGGCAGCCGGCGCACCACACCATGTTGCGGCCATTCCTGCCAGTCCACACCCTGCTGGCGGCACCAACGGGCCACAGCCCGGTCGCGGGCGTAGGTGGCGCCGTTGCCGGTCTCCTCGTGCGACACCAAGCGGGCAAAGGGCTGCAGTGCGTGCAGCCGGGCCAGCACCTCTGGCACCTCGCCCACGGCCAGCTGCAGCTGCGCGCCGCAGACGCGCAACTGTTGCGCCAAGTCGCGCAGGCTCTCACGCAGGAACTGGTAGTGCTGCAGCGCACTGTCCGGCTGCGCCCACAGGCTCGGCTCCAGCACGTACAAGCACAGCACCGGGCCATGGGCGGCGGCATGGGTCAGCGGCGCATGGTCGTGCACCCGCAGGTCGCGCTTGAACCATACGACGGTGTAGCCCATGGCCGTACTCCGCTCAGAGCGCCGGATCCTGGCGCTCGTGCGTCACCCAGATCAGCGCCGAGGTATCCACGCCCAGGGCCCGTGCGCGTGCCACGATGGCATCGCGCTGCAGGGGTGGCAGCTGTTTGTCGCGCGCCAATATCCATGCATAGCTGGTATCGGGGCCGAGCACCAACGCCCAACGGTAGTCGGGGTCGAGTGCCGCTACGTGGTAGCCACCGTAGAACGGCCCGAAGAAGGACACTTTGAGCGAGCCGATGGTGGGCGCTTGGGTGAACAAGGCCTTGCCCACGGCCTCGCGCCATTGGCCAGTGGCGGGCGTGTAGCCGCGATTGACCACGCGCACACTGCCGTCTGCCTGCGTGGTGTAGGTCGCCGAGACATCGGTCATGCCGCGCTCGAAGGCGTGATCCAGCCGCGCCAGCTCGTACCAGCGGCCCGCGTAGCGCTGCACGTCGAAGGGGGTGACCGCTGTCACGCCGGGCGGCGGAAGCGTACTGGTGCAGCCCGCCAGCAGCAGGCCGGTACCGGCCACCAGCAGGGCCAGCAGGCCCAGACGCTGGCGGCGCGACAGCGAGGTGAATGCGGCTTGAAGCGCGCGTGCAACGGTGGGCATGGCAAATCCTCCGTGGGGTCAGTGGGCGTGGCGCCATTGCGCCACCAAGGGCTGCAGGCCCGACAAATGCTGTACCGCGCTGACGTCCGCTAGCGGCCATTGGTAGAGTGCGGTGCATGCGCCGCCCACCCACAGCGCGGTGGTGGCTGGCAGTTGGGCGCGCAACTCGCGCAGGCTGGCGTGCACCACGGTCGCCTTGTGCAGGTTGCTGAAGCTCAGCGCTATCACGTCGGCCTTGTGTGCCAGGGCCGCTTGGACGATGTCGGTCAGGGGGGTCTGCGTGCCGAGCGAAACGCAAGTGCAGCCCTCCAGCGCCAACAGTGCTTCAACCATCAACAGCCCCAGGCTGTGCTGCTCTTGCGGCACGGTGGTGAGCAGTACCTTGGGGCCCTGTGGAACGGGCTGTGGGGTCAGCGATGCGATGGCATGGCGCAACACGCCGGTGATCACCTCGGTGTAGAGGTGCTCTTCGAAAATTTCAAACCTCCCTTGTGCCCAGGCTTCGCCCACCGCCGTAGTCAACGGCGCCACCAGATCGGTCACGAAGTGCGCCAGCCCCATGCGCAGCTGGGCATGGCTGAGGCGGTGCCGCAGGGCGCGCGGGTCGTGCGAGCCAATGGTGTGGAGCAGCTCGCCGATCACCGGGTCTGTGCCATCATTGCCAATTTTTGTCTTGGACAAAATGATGCTCGACGATGGGTTGAGCTGTGTCAGCAAGGCCTGCAGTGCGTCATGGTTCAGGCCCACGACCTTGCCGGGGCGCAAGCCGGAGTCGAGCAGCCGGCTGATCAGCTTGAGTTGCTGAACCTGCTCCACGCTGTAGAGCCTGTCTCCGGCTGTATCACGCAAAGGAGTGGGGAATCCATAGCGCCGTTCCCATACGCGCAAGGTGTCTTTGCCCAGGCCGGTTTCGCGTTCGACAGCGGCGATCGGCAGTCCGGTCTCGCTGGAAGCGGTCGGCGCCGGGGCAATGGGGGGCTTGGGGGAGTTCATGGGCGGTGGTGTGTGTGGTGCAAATTGTCTAGGACAAAAATGCTTTTGTCTAGTACATTACGCCACAAGGGCAGTGCAGCCGTGCTGCGCAGGCAATCACCACGGAGCGGAAGAAACCATGAAAGTCGCTGTCATTGGATCGGGCATCTCGGGTTTGGCGGCCGCGCACCGGCTGCGTGGACATGCGCGCGTCACGTTGTTCGAGGCAGGGAGCTATTTCGGCGGCCACACGCACACCGTGGATGTGTCCTTGCCTGACGCCCACGGCCAGACCGTGACGCATGGGGTCGACACTGGCTTTCTGGTGTTCAACGAGCGCACGTACCCGGGATTGATTGCGTTGTTCGACGAGCTGCGGGTGCCTACGGCCCCGTCGGACATGTCGTTTTCCGTGCAGGTGCCGGGTGCGGGCGCGCTGGGTGCTGAGGCGCTGGAGTGGAGTGGCTCCAACCTGGCAACCGTGTTTGCCCAGCGGCGCAACCTGATGAGACCGCGCTTTTGGGGCATGCTCTCCGAGCTGCTGCGCTTCAACCGCCTGTGCACCGCGCTGGCCGACAGTGGGCAGGAGCAAGCACTCGTGCAGCCGTTGGGAGAGTTTCTGGACGAGCATGGCTTTGGCGCGGCGTTTCGCCACTGGTATTTCCTACCCATGCTGGGCTGCATCTGGAGCTGCCCGACCGACCAGATGTTGCGTTTCCCCGTTGCCACCATGGTTCGCTTTTGCCACAACCATGGCCTTATCCAGGTGCAGAACCGGCCGCAGTGGCACACTGTGGCGGGGGGGGCGCGCCAGTATGTCAAAGCCATCCTGCAAGGGCTGGATACGCGCTTGGCCACGCCGGTCACGCACATCGAGCGCAACCCGGCTGGTGTGCTCGTGCGCGCCGGCGATGTCACCGAGCCTTTCGACGCCGTGGTGCTGGCGGTGCACAGCGACCAGGCCCTGCGCCTGCTGGCGCAGCCCAGCACTGCCGAGCGGCGTGTGCTGGGGGGCATCCGCTACCAGCCCAACCGCGCCGTGCTGCACACCGACACCCGTGTGATGCCCCGGCGCCGCGCTGCCTGGGCGGCCTGGAATTACGAACGCGCCGCCGACGGCGCCCAGGAATCGGCCCGGGTTTGCTTGCACTACTGGATCAATCGCCTGCAGCCTCTGCCTTTTGCGCAGCCGGTGCTGGTCTCGCTCAACCCGGTGAGTCCCATCGACCCGGCCAAGGTCCTGGGCGAGTTCGATTACGACCACCCCGTCTTCGACCTGGGAGCCTGGTCCGCGCAAAGGCAGGTACCCCTGCTGCAGGGAGCGCAGCGCACCTGGTTTGCGGGCGCTTGGACGGGCTACGGCTTTCATGAGGACGGCCTGCAATCGGGCTACCGCGCGGCCGATGCGCTGCTGGCGCAAATGCGCTACCGGGAGGCCGCATGAACATTCCCGCTGCCATGCCGGGCAACGTGCCGCACATCGGCTTTGGCCATGTATGGCATACCCGGCTGCGCCCGCGCCGCCACCGTTTCATCGTGCCCACCTTCTTTTTGCTGCTGCCCATGCGCACGCTGCGCGAGCGGCCCGAGGCGGCAGGCGTGCTGGCACTCAACCGTGCGGGCTGGCTTTCGTTCCGAGACTCCGACCATGGTGGCGGCCAGGGACCGCAGCAAGGCGGCGCACTGGCCTGGCTGGAGGCACTGCTGCAAGCAGAGGGCGTTACCGACGCGAAGGGTGAAATCTGGTTGCAGTGCTACCCGCGCGTACTCGGCTACAGCTTCAAGCCGGTGAGTTTTTGGTACTGCCACCGCTCGGACGGCAGCCTGCGTGCCATCGTGGCCGAGGTGAACAACACTTTTGGCGAGCGCCACGCCTACCTGCTGGACCACCCACGCTATGGGCAGGAACTGCGGGCTCGCAAAGCGTTTCACGTCTCGCCGTTTTGTACCGTGGACGGCGGCTACCGCTTTGAATTTCGCCGGGCCGGCGCCGAGGGGCTGCAATCGGCCCGGGTGCGCATCGACTACCACGATGCCGAGGGGCCTGTGCTGCTCACCGGCATGGCTGGGCGGCTGGAGCCGCTCAATGCCGTCAGCCGCCGGCGCGCCCTGTGGCGCTACCCACTGCTCACCCTGGGCGTGACGGCCCGCATCCTCTGGAATGCGCTGCTGCTGTGGCTCAAGCAGGTCCCCTTCTACGCCAAGCCGCAGGCGCCCATGCTTCCTGTGACCCGTTCATCTGCCACCGACCGCTGACCATGAACACCACCACCTCCACACCGATTTCGCTGCCCTTGCCGTTGTCGTTGCCGTCCGGCTTGCCCAGCACGGCCCGAAACGCCCTGCGCCTGTTGCAGCGGCTGCAGCACGGCACGCTGCACCTGGAGCTTCCCGATGGCACGACCCTGCAACTGGGCCAGGGGGGACACCCGCACGCCAGCCTGCGCCTGCACGACTGGCAGGTGTTCGGCGCGGTGCTGCGCTCGGGCGACATCGGCCTGGCCGAGGGCTATATCGATCAGCACTGGAGCACGCCGCACCTGGCCGACTTGCTGCGCCTGCTGATGGCCAATCGCGATACGTTGGAATCCTTGGTCTATGGCGCCTGGTGGGGGCGGCTGGCCTACCGGCTGCGCCACCTGCTCAACCGCAATACGCGCACCGGCAGCAGGCGCAACATCCACGCCCACTACGACCTGGGCAACGCGTTCTATGCGCTGTGGTTGGACCCGAGCATGAACTACTCGTCTGCCTGGTTCCAGGGCGATCTGGCGGGCGATTTGACAGCCGCCCAGCACGCCAAGGTGCGCCGCGCCTTGCGCAGCGCCGGCGTGCAGCCGGGCGACCGCGTGCTGGAGATTGGCTGTGGCTGGGGCGCGCTGGCCGAGATGGCGGCGGGGGAGTTCCAGGCCCATGTGACCGGCGTGACGCTTTCCACCGAGCAACTGGCGTTTGGCCGTCAGCGCTTGCACGAGGCAGGGCTGTCCGCACAGGCGGAGCTGCGCCTGCAGGACTACCGCGACATTCAGGACGCGCCGTTCGACGCCATTTGCTCCATCGAGATGGTCGAGGCTGTCGGCCAGGCCTTCTGGCCCAGCTACTTTGGCACCGTGGCGCGTTTGCTCAAGCCCGGCGGGCGCGCCTGCGTGCAAAGCATCGTCATCGACGACAGGCTGTTCGAGCGCTACGTGCGGGGCACGGATTTCATCCAGCAGTACGTTTTCCCCGGCGGCTGCCTGCCCAGCCCTGAGCGCTTCCGCGCGGCGGCCCGACAGGCAGGTCTGCGCGTGGTGGAGGAATTCGCCTTCGGCGCCGACTATGCAGAGACCCTGCGCCGCTGGCACCACAGTTTTGCCCAGCGGCGTGCGCAGGTGCAGGCGCAAGGGTTTGGTGCCGCCTTCCAGCGCACCTGGGAGTTCTATCTGGCGTACTGCGAGGCCGCGTTCGATGCCCGCAGCATCGACGTGGTCCAGTACACGCTGGTTCGAGATTGAAGCGCAGGCAGAAGCACTTTGGATATCCAGCCGCACTGGCTGCACAAAACACACCCATTCCCCACTAAAGGATTCCGCATGTTTTTCTCTCGAATGGCAGTCGCCGCACGCTTGTACGTGGGGTTTGGGCTGATCTTGGCGCTTCTGGTCGCGCTCACGGGCATCGCTGTGGTCAAGGTCAACCGCATCGGCGAGGCGCTGCGTGTCAACAACGACATCCACGCGCAGGTCCAGCGCTATGCCATCAACTTCCGTGGCTCGGCGCATGACCGCTCGATCGCCGTGCGTGATGTGGTGCTGAGCCCGACATCCGCCGAGCGCGACAAGGAGATCGCCACCATTGGCGCACTGGCCGACTTTTACGCCCAGTCGGCGGCGCCGCTGGAAAAGCTCATCACCCGTCCGGGGGCGGTGCCCGAGTTGGGGCAGCTGTATGCCGACATCCGCAGCGCCGAGTCCCGCGCTGTGGCCTCGACCCAGGCCATCATTGCCCAGGTGCAGGCCGGCGACACCGCGGCAGCCCAGACCTTGTGGACCCAGGCCAAGCCCCAGTACGTGCAGTGGCTGGCTGCGATCAACAAGCTCATCGATTTCAAGGAAGCGCGCATTCAGAAGACCAACCAGGCGGCCATGGACGAGGCCGAGAGCTTCTTGGGCGTCATGTTCACGGCGCTGGTGCTGGCCCTGGTGCTCAGCGCTGCCGTGGCGTGGAGCGTGGCGCGAAGCATCGTGCGCCAGTTGGGGGCCGAGCCCATGGCCCTGGCCGAAGTGGCCAGCTATGTGGCGCAGGGCGACCTGCAGCCGGTGACCGGCGCCGCACATGCTCAACCTGGCAGCGTGCTGGCATCGCTGGGCGCCATGCAGGCCAGCCTGGCCCGCGTGGTGGGCCAGGTGCGCCAGGCATCGAACGCGGTCACTTTGGGCTCCGAAGAGATTGCAGGCGGCAACGCCGGGTTGTTGCAGCGCACTGAAGAGCAGGCGTCTAACCTGCAGCAGGCCGCCGCCTCCATGGAGCAGATGACCGCCTCCGTGAGGCACAACGCCGAGTCGGCCCGCCAGGCCACGCAAGTCGCGGCCTCCGCCAGCGAAGCCGCGCACAAGGGCGGAGCCGTGGTGGCTCAGGTGGTCAGCACCATGGATGAAATCACCGCCAGCAGCCACAAGATGGCCGACATCATTGGCGTGATCGACTCGATTGCCTTCCAGACGAACATTCTGGCGCTCAACGCCGCTGTGGAGGCGGCACGTGCCGGTGAGCAGGGCAGGGGATTCGCTGTCGTGGCGGGCGAAGTGCGTGCCTTGGCGCAGCGCAGTGCGGACGCTGCCAAGGAGATCAAGGGCCTGATCGACAGCAGTGTGGCCAAGGTGGAGCAGGGCGCGCGCCTGGTGGGCGATGCGGGTGCCACCATGACCGATATTGTCGATCAGGCGCAACGCGTGGCTGACTTGATTGCCGAAATCAGCACCGCCACCGCCGAGCAGACCGACGGCATTGCCCAGGTGGGCGAGGCCGTGGCCCACCTGGACCGCGCCACGCAGCAAAACGCTGCGATGGTCGAGCAAAGCGCAGCCGCCGCGCAAGCCTTGAAACAGCAAGCGGCGCAACTGGCCGAGGTGGTGAGCGTGTTTCGGCTGTCGCAGTCAGCGGGCGGGAGCGCACCTGCGGCCACCGTACGCTGGGCATCCCCCGCGTCGCTGCCTCCATCGCCCTCGGCCTTGCGTTTGCCGGGCGACGGTGCCGTATCGGCATCGTATTGAAAACCATAGCGTCTGACGCGGATCGCATATGCCTTGGAGCCAAGTTTCATCACTCAAGAACTGGGCCTTGGCGGGGGTGTCCGCCGCCGTGCTGGCTGCTGCGGCAGCCAACCCGGCGGGGGAGCCTGGAGGCCATCCCGCGCCCCCCTGGGTACGCCAGTCGCTGGCCGATGCCACGCTGGCCGGTGAGGGGCAGATGCGATTTCTCGGCCTGCGCATCTACGACGCGCGTTTGTGGGTCACACCGGGCTTTCAGGCGGACGCCTTTGGCGCCCACCCGCTGGCGCTGGAGCTGACCTACCACCGCGCCTTCACCGGCGCGGCCATCGCGCGGCGCTCCATCGAAGAAATCCAGCGCCAGGCGGCGCTCGCCCCCGCACAGGCCGAGCGCTGGCAACAGCGGTTGGCGGCCCTGCTGCCCGATGTACAGCCGGGTGACCGGCTCACGGGCCTGTACGAGCCGCAACAAGGCCTGCGCCTGTGGCGAGGCGGCCAGGAGCTGGGCTCCATTGACGACGCCGAGCTTGCCCGCTTGTTCTTTGGCATTTGGCTCTCGCCCCGTACCTCCGAACCCGGCCTGCGCAGCGCCTTGCTGGCGCGCCAATCAGGAACTGGGCCATGACCCGCACCTTGCCATGGGATCCTTCGCAGGTGCTGTCCTGGCGCGCGGGCCTGTCCTACGGGCTGCTGGGCTTGCCCCTGGCCTTTGCGGCGCTGCCGTTGTATGTGGTGCTGCCGCACTATTACGCCAGCGGTCGCGGGCTGTCGCTGGCCACGGTTGGCGCGTTGCTGATGCTGGTGCGCCTGATCGACGCGGGTGCCGAACCGCTGCTGGGGCGGTTGAGCGACCGGGTGTACCGCCGTACCGTGCATGCCGTGCTGTGGATGGCAGGGGCCTCGGCGCTGCTGCTGGGGCTGGGGATGGCCGGCCTGTTTTTCCCCTGGGTGGAAGGGGCGGCAGCACTGGCGGCATGGATGGTGGCGGGGCTTTTATTCACCTGCCTCGCGCACAGCTTGCTGGTAATTACCCACCAGGCCTGGGGCGTGCGCCTGGGGGGCGACGCCGCACAGCGCAGCCGCATCGTGGCCTGGCGCGAAGGGGCGGGGCTGATAGGCGTGGTCACGGCCAGCGCGCTGTCGGTGGCATGGGAAGCGGGCGCCATGTTGGCGGTGTTCGCGCTGGTACTGCTGGCTGGCTGGTGGGCTTTGTGGCGTGCGCCGCGTCCGCCGTTTGCGGCGGCTCCGCCGCGGTGGGGCGAGCGGACTCGCCAGACTCGGTTGGCGCAGCCGCTGGCCGAGCCCGCCTTCCGGCGACTGTTGGCGGTGTTCCTGTGCAATGGCATCGCCAGCGCCATACCGGCCGCGCTGATGCTGTTCTTCGCACGGGACCGGCTGTTGGCCACGCAGGCGCAAATCGCGCTGTTTCTGGTCTTGTATTTCGTCAGCGGGGCGTTGTCCATGCCGATCTGGGTGCGTGTTGTGCGCCGTCTGGGACTGGAGTGGGCATGGCTTGCCGGCATGCTGGTGGCGGTGGCCTGCTTTGGCTGGGCGGCGGGCCTGGGCAGCGGCCAGGTGATGGCCTTTGGGGCGATCTGCGTGCTCTCGGGCGCGGCTTTGGGCGCTGACCTCGCCGTACCCGGGGCGCTGCTGGCCCTGCTGATCGAGCGCCACGGCGCCCAAGGCGTGCACGACGGCGCCTACCTGGGCTGGTGGAACTTGGCCACCAAGCTCAACCTGGCATTGGCCGCCGGGGTGACGCTGCCGCTTTTGCAATGGCTGGGCTATCAGCCGGGCAGCCAAGACCCGCTGGCGTTGCAACGCCTTGCATGGATTTATGCGCTGCTGCCGTGCGCGCTCAAGCTCTTGGCGGCCTGGCTGCTGCACCGGCTGTTGATCGCCTCCCATCACCGTACCCAAGGAGTGACACCATGAACACACGCCGCCATGTCTTGTTGGCCCTGCTCGCGGGCTCGGCCGTGCTGGGGGGGTGCGCCGGCCCCCAGGTGAGCGACTACGCACAGCAGCGTCCCCAACTGGAGCTGGACCGCTATTTCAATGGCCGCATCCACGCGCACGGCATTTTCCAGAAGCGCGGTGGCGAGGTGGTGCGCCGCTTCACGGTGGTGATGGACTGCCATTGGCAAGGCAACGAGGGCGTGCTGGACGAGGCTTTCAGCTATTCCGACGGCAGCACCCAGCGCCGCGTCTGGCATCTGACCAAGCACGGGAACGGACGCTACACCGGCCGTGCCGACGACGTCGTGGGCGAGGCTCAAGGGCAGGAGTCCGGCAACGCCTTCCGCTGGAACTACACGCTGCGCTTGCCGGTGGACGGCAAGGAGTATGAGGTGCAGTTCGACGACTGGATGTTCCTGGTCGACGAGCGTGTGATGCTCAACCGCGCCACCATGAGCAAGTTTGGCGTGACGCTGGGCGAGGTGCTGCTGTCTTTCTCCAAGGAATAGCGCCGTGCCCCTCAATCCCCCCATCACCGACTGGCGCGGCCGACGCGTGTGGCTGATCGGCGCGTCCAGCGGCATCGGGCGTGCCGTGGCCGCGCTGCTGCATGCACGCGGAGCGCAGGTGTGCGTATCGGCGCGCCAGCAAGGGTTGCTCGACACCTTCGTGCGGGAGCATCCCGGCAGCCAGGCGCTGGTGCTCGATGTGACGGATGCGCAGGCCGTCACCAGCGCGACGCAGCAACTCCTGGCGGCGGCGCCCCTGGATCTGGTGTGCTACTGCGCCGGCCACTACCGCCCCATGTCGGCCAACGCGCTCGATCTGACCGAACTGCTCCAGCACCAGCGCGTCAACGTCACGGGTGCGCTGCAGGTGCTGGCTGCCGTGGTGCCCACGCTGCTGCAGGCCGCTGCGGCGGGGCGCACGCCGCACCTGAGCCTGGTGGCCAGCGTGGCCGGCTGGCGCGGCCTGCCGCAAAGCCTGGCGTATGGTCCCACCAAGGCGGCGCTGATCAATCTGGCGGAAAACCTGTTTCTGGACCTGCGCCCCCAGGGCGTGGGTGTCAGTCTGGTCAACCCTGGCTTCGTCGATACCCCGCTGACGGCGCAAAACCAGTTCTCCATGCCGGCGCTCCTCACGCCCGAGCAGGCAGCGCGGGCCATCGTGCGCGGCTGGGAGCGGGGGCAGTTCGAGGTGCACTTCCCCAAGCGCTTCACGGGCGTGCTCAAGCTCATGCGCTGCCTGCCTTACCGCTGGTATTTCCCCCTCGTGCACCGCATCACCGGGCTTTGAACATGGATACGTTGCCCCCCCACATTGGCACCGGCACGCAGGCCGCCACGCAGCGGCTGATTGCGCTGTACGAGCAACTCTCGCCCGCGCATCTGTCCGGGCTGGGCGCCTACTACGCCCCTGACGCGCACTTCAAGGACCCTTTCAACGACGTGCGCGGCATACCCGCCATTACGCAAATTTTTGCCCACATGTTTGCCACGCTGGACCGGCCCCGCTTCACCGTCACCCAGCACATCGCCCAGGGTGACCAGGCCTTCCTGGTGTGGGAATTCCGCTTTCGCATGCGCCGCTGGCGGCCCCAGGTGGAACAATGCATCCACGGCGCCACCCTGGTTCGCTTTGACGCCCAGGGCCGCGTGGTGCTGCACCGCGACTATTGGGATGCAGCCCAGGAACTGTACGAAAAACTGCCTGTGCTGGGTGGTCTCATGCGCTGGCTGCGCCAAGCTGCCTCGGCCACAGCCACTACCACCACCAAGGATTCCCGTGCTCACCGTCCATCACCTTGAAACGTCGCGCTCGCATCGCATTCTCTGGCTACTCGAGGAACTGGCGGTACCGTATGACCTGCGGCTGTACCGGCGCGACCCGGTGAGCCGGCTGGCACCTGCGGCGCTGAAGAAAATCCACCCCCTGGGCAAGTCGCCCGTAGTGACCGATGGCGATACGGTGGTGGCCGAATCGGGGGCCATCATCGAATACTTGGCAGAGCGCTTCGGCGCCCAGGCGCCGGCCGATCTGGCCCAACTGGAGCCCGCGAGGGGAACGCCCGAACACCGCCAGTGCCGTTTCTGGATGCACTACGCCGAAGGCTCGCTGATGAATTGGCTAGTGATGCAACTGGTGTTCGACACCATTCCGCGCCAGCCCATGCCGTTTCTCGTGCGCCCGATCGCCCGCACCTTGTGCGGCAAAGTGCAGCGGCAGCTCATTCACCCCAACATACAAACCGCCCTGGCCTTCATGGAGTCGCACCTGGCGCTGCACCCGTGGTTCGCCGGCGAGCACCTGAGCATGGCTGACTTTCAGATGAGCTTTGCCGTCGAAGCAGCCCTGGCGCGGGGCGGCCATGCAGGCGCATGGCCGCATCTACAGGCTTATCGGCAGCGCATGCAGGCGCGGCCGGCCTATCAGCGCGCGCTGGACAAGGGTGGGCCGGTGTTGATGCAAGCCTGAAGCCCCTTCGAGATGACAACCCTAGCCGACACCGCCCCCCGACATGCGCCGGCCACGGCAGCCTCTGCCCTGGTCTGGTTGCGCCGCGATCTGCGGTGCGAGGACCATGCCGCCCTCTACCACGCGCTGCGCCGCTATGCACGGGTGTACTGCGCCTTTGTGTTCGACACCGACATCCTGGATGCGCTGCCCACCCGCCAAGACAGGCGCGTGGAGTTCATCCACGCCAGCGTGCAGGAACTGCACGAGCGCCTGCAGCGACTGGCTGCGCGCAGTGGCACCGCCGGCGCCGGGTTGATCGTGCGCCATGGCCCGGCGATGCGCTGCATCGTGCAGCTGGCGCAGGAGCTTGGCGTGCAGGAGGTGCTTGCCAACCGCGACTACGAGCCCGAAGCCATCGCGCGCGACCAGCGCGTAGCCGAGGCCCTGCGCGCCCAGGGCATCGCGTTCAGCGATTACAAGGACCAGGTGCTGCTCGACCGCGAGGAGGTACTGACCCAGCAGGGCCGGCCTTACAGCGTGTTCACTCCCTACAAGCGCGCCTGGCTGCAACGGCTGGACGATTTTCAGCTCACGCCTTATCCCGTCGATCGCTACGCCCACCACCTGGCGCCGCTGCCTGCGGGCCAAAGCCTGCCCTCGCTGCAGGACCTGGGCTTTGCCCCCACCAACCGCCATGCCCTGCCACTGCCCACGGGCATGAGCGGCGCCCAGCAACTGCTGCGCGATTTCGAGCCCCGCATGGCGGCGTACCAGGAGGCACGTGACTATCCGGGGCGCAAGGGGGTGTCCTACCTCTCGGTGCACCTGCGCTTTGGCACCATCTCCATCCGCCAACTGGCGGCACTGGCAGCAGCGCAGGCGGCCAAGGGCTGCGCGGGCGCACAGACCTGGCTGTCCGAGCTGGCCTGGCGCGACTTCTACTTCATGATCCTGTGGCATTACCCGCAGGTGGTCACGCAATGCTTCAGGGCCGAATACGACGGCCTGCAGTGGGATGATGCGCCCGATCTGTGGCAAGCCTGGTGCGAGGCGCGCACCGGCTACCCGCTGGTCGATGCCGCCATGCGCCAACTGCTGCAAACCGGCTACATGCACAACCGCCTGCGCATGGTGGTGGCGAGCTTTTTGACCAAAGACCTGGGCATCGACTGGCGCCGCGGCGAGCGCTTTTTTGCCCAGCATCTGAACGACTATGACCTGGCCGCCAACAACGGGGGCTGGCAGTGGGCCGCATCTACCGGCTGCGATGCGCAACCCTGGTTTCGCATCTTCAACCCCATTACGCAGTCGCAACGCTTTGACCCTGAGGGCAAGTTCATTCGCCGCTACCTGCCCGAGCTGGCGCGCGTGCCCGATGCGCACATCCACTTTCCAGCCGCCATGAAGCCGGTCGATCTGGCGGCCTGCGGTCTGCGCCTGGGGGGGGATTACCCGCTGCCTGTCGTGGACCATGCGCGGGCACGAGAACGCACGCTGATGCGGTTTTCGCTTCTGCCGAAAAGTGAGAGTCCCTAGAAGCCCCAAGTCCATGGAACTGCATCGCCTGCACTGCCTTCGGGCTGCAGCGGCAGGGCTGCCCATCAGGGAGGCGGCTCGCCCATCACATGGCTGAGCGCAGCCAGCCCAGGCCCGCGCTGGTCCCGCCTGGCACTGCGCCGCGGCGGGGCAGGTACTCGCAGCCGACCCAGCCCTGCCAGCCGCACTGCGCGGCCACTTCGTCGATCACGGCGAACAGGTAGGCGTGATTGAGCTCGCCAATGTCGGGCTCGTGCCGCTCGGGAACGCCTGCGATCTGGAAGTGGCCCACGCGGCCCGTGGGCAGGTACTGGCGGATCTTCATGGCGACGTCGCCTTCGACGATCTGGCAGTGGTACAGGTCGAACTGCACCTGCAGGTTGGGCAGGCCCACTGCCTGCACGATGGCGTGCGCATCGTCCTGGCGGTTGAGGAAGAAGCCAGGGATGTTGCGGGTGTTGATCGGCTCGATCAGCACGTTGCACCCCGCGCGCATGGCCAGCTCGGCCGCCCAGCGCAGGTTGTTCATGTAGGTAGGATGCAGCGCCTCGCGCGTCTGGCCCTTGGGTACGAGGCCCGCCATTACGTGGATGCGCGGGCATCCGAGCGCGGCGGCATAGTCCAGCGCGCGCGCAAAGCCATCGCGGAATTCGGCTTCGCGCCCCGGCAGGCAGGCCAGGCCGCGTTCGCCCGCGGCCCAGTCGCCGGGCGGGGCGTTGAACAGTACCTGCTGCAGGCCGTTGTCCTGCAGGCGCAGGGCGATCTCGGTGGCGGGGAAGTCGTAGGGGAACAGGTATTCGACGCCCTTGAAGCCATCCGCTGCGGCGGCTGCGAAGCGATCGAGGAAAGCATGCTCGTTGTAGAGCATGGTGAGGTTGGCGGCAAAGCGGGGCATGTTTATTCCTTACCAGCGCGCGCCGAAGGTGGCGCGCAGTTCGTCAATTTGCGCCGCATCCAGTGCGGCGGGCTTAGGAGAGGAGAGCATCCACAGCCGCGCCGTTTCCTCCAGTTCCTCCAGCGTCGCCATCGCGGCGGCGGGCGTGTCGTGCCACACGTTGGGGCCCAGGCGCTCCAGCACCACGGCGCGCAGCGGCGTGCCTTGCGCACCGTAGCGCGCGATGGCCTGGGCCACGGCCTCGGCGGCCTCGGGCGCGCCGGGGCGGTGGTAGGGGATCACGGGCACATGCCCCACCTTCATCACGAAGTACGGTGTGAGGGCGGGCAGCAGTTCATCGCTGGCGGGCTGCAGCGTGAGGGCCACGCAGTGTGTGCTGTGCGTGTGGATGACGCAGGCGGTCTGCGCATCGAATGCGCGCGCGGCGGCGTAGATGCGCGCATGCAGCGCGATGGTCTTGCTCGCGCGGTCTCCGCTCAACTGCCGGCCCAGCGCGTCCAGGCGCGCGAGGCGCGTGGGGTCGAGAAAACCCAGGCAGGCATCGGTGGGTGTGATGAGGAAGCCGCCGTCTTCGAGCCGCACGCTGATGTTGCCTGCCGTGGCGTGCGCGTAGCCGCGCTCGAAAAGGCTGCGGCCGATGCGGCAGATCTCCTCGCGCGCCGCGTTTTCGTTCATGCAAGCACCTCGAAGGCGTGTGTGAAGAAGTTGTCGCCGCCGAAGTTGCCGGATTTGAGCGCGACGTGCAGGCCCTGGCCGAGCGCCTGCGCATGGCACCACGGCACGCCGGTGTCGATCTGCGGGCCGATCTGCATCTGCGCGATGCCCAGCGCCTGCACGCAGGCGCCCGAGGTCTCGCCGCCCGCCACCACGAGCTGGCGCACGCCGCGTTCGACGAGGCCCCGCGCTATTGCACCGATGGTGCGCTCCACCACCGCGCCCGCTTCTTCCACGCCCAGGCGCGACTGCACGGATTTCATCGCGCCGCTGTCGGCCGTGGAATAGACAAGCACCGGGCCGCGCTCCAGCAGTGGCGCGGCCCAGGTCAGCGCCTCGGCGGCCACGTCGGCGCCGTCCGCGATGCGCAGCGGGTCGATGGCCAGCGCCGCGCCGCCGCGCGCGATGAAGTCCTGCACCTGCCGGTTGGTGGCCAGCGAGCAGCTGCCTGACACCACGGCGCGCAGGCCGCTCTTGGGCGGCAGCACGCTCGCGGCTGTTGAGGGCTGAAGGCCGAAGTTGGCCGCCAGCGCGATCGCCACGCCCGAGCCCGCCGTGACCAGCGGCAGCGCCGCGAGCGCCGGGCCCATGCGCAGCAGGTCGGCGTTGGAGACAGCATCGACGATGGCGATGGACACGCCCTCGGCCTGGAGCTGCGCGATGCGCTCGGAGACCGCTGCGGCGCCGCGCGCGACCACCGCGTGGTCGATCAGGCCGACCTTGCGTTGGCACTGCGCCTGCATCACGCGCACGAGGTTGGGGTCTGCCATGGGCGTGAGCGGGTGGTTCTGCATGCCGCTCTCGTTCAGCAGCACATCGCCCACGAACAGGTGGCCCTTGAACACGGTGCGCTTGTTGTCGGGGAAGGCCGGGGTGGCGATGGTGAAGTCGCACTCCATGGCATCCATCAGCGCCTCAGTCACGGGGCCGATGTTGCCGGCCGGGGTGCTGTCGAAGGTGGAGCAGTACTTGAAGTAGATCTGGCGCGCGCCCTGCGCCCGAAGCCAGCGCAGCGCGGCCAGCGACTGCGCCACGGCTTCGTTGACGGGGTTGGTGCGTGACTTGAGCGCGATGACGACGGCATCTACGTCGGCCGCCAGCGGGCCTTCGGGCACGCCGATGGCCTGCACCACGCGCATGCCCGCACGCACGAGGTTATTGGCAAGGTCGGTCGCGCCCGTGAAGTCATCGGCGATACACCCCAGAAAAAGCCCCATGGTCAGACTTCCACGGCCAACTGGATGGCCGAAGGGTTCTCGCGCACGTAATCGCGCAGGATGGCCTCGAAGCTCTCGTCGGCCACCAGGCCCAGAGCCTGGGCGCGCTTCGGTGCGAAGCGGCTGGGCCAGCCCGTGATGATCCTGGCGATCTGCGCGTCGGGCTCCCAGTCGATCAGCGCCGTGGCCTCCTTGCCCGCCACGCGCTCCAGCGCCTGGGCCATCTCGCCCACGGTGGTGGTGAGCGCGGGCAGGTTGACGGCGGTGCGCGCTCCCCATTCGGTACTGCTCGCCGTGGCCGCACGGAGGAGGCCGCGCACCGTGTTGCCGGGCGACGAGAGCGCCACGGCCGTTTCGGGCGCCACGGGGCAGCGCGCGCGCTCGCCCGCCAGCGGCTCGCGCAGCATGCCCGAGAGGAAACCTGAGGCCGCGCCGTTCGGGCGGCCGGGGCGCACGCTCACCGTCATCAGGCGCACGCTGCGGCCCTGCACGAAGCCCTTGCGCGCGTAGTCGGCCACCAACTGCTCGCCGATGAATTTCTGGATGCCGTAGCTGTTCTGCGGCGTGGGCAGGCTGGTGTCCTCGATCACGGCGGGCAGGGGCTGCTCGGGTGAATCGCCGAACACGGCGACGGAGCTCGAGAACACGAACACGGGTGCGTGGCCCGTGTGCTTTGTTGCATTGCGGCAGCCTTCGAGGAGCTGGCGCGTCGCGTCGAGGTTGCTGCGCATGCCGAGGTCGAAGTCGGCCTCGCACTCGCCGCTCACGGCCGCCGCGAGGTGGAACACGGCCTGGACCTCGGCCAGCGGCAGCGCGCCCGCGGCGAGCTGCTCGCCCAGGTCGCCCAGCAGCGGCTGCACGCGCGCGTCGGCCTGCAGGTCGGCGGGCGGCGCCACGCGGTCGACCAGCACCACGCGCTGGATGGGCTGCGCGGGCGCGCCCGCCAGGGCCAGGCTGCCCTGTGCCAGCAGCGCGCGGGCCAGCCGCGCGCCAAGGAAGCCGCTGCCGCCGGTGATGAGGATGTTCATGGGATGGTCCTTGCGTAGGGGGTGAGGGGTCAAATCGGCCTCCAGCGCTTTTGTAGCAAGCGCGAGCAGCTATGGAAGCAGGAGTTTCCTAGGGCAGCGCAATGCCGGGAAAGATCTTGATGACCGCGCTGTCGTCCTCGCGCGCAAAGCCTGCGGTGGAGGCCTGCATGAACATCTGGTGCGCGGTGGACGAGAGCGGCAGCGGGAACTTGCTGGCGCGCGCCACGTCCAGCACCAGCCCCAGGTCCTTCACGAAGATGTCCACGGCCGACAGCGGCGTGTAGTCGCCCGCGAGCACGTGGGCCATGCGGTTCTCGAACATCCAGCTGTTGCCCGCGCTGTGGGTGATCACGTCGTACAGCGCGGCAGGGTCCACGCCCTCGCGCAGGCCCAGGGCCATGGCCTCGGCGGCGGCGGCGATGTGCACGCCCGCCAGGAGCTGGTTGATGATCTTCACCTTGCTGCCCGCGCCCGCCTTGTCGCCCAGGCGGTAGACCTTGGCGGCCATGGCGTCGAGCACGCCGCCCGCGCGCGCATAGGCGGCGGGCGTGCCGGCGGTCATCATGGTCATCTGGCCGCTGGCGGCCTTGGCGGCGCCGCCGGAGATGGGCGCGTCCAGGTACAGGAGGCCGAGCTGGGCCAGGCGAGCCTCCAGCGCCACGGACCAGTTCGGGTCGACCGTGGAGCACATCACGAACAGGCTTCCGGGCCGCATGCCGGCGGCCAGGCCGTCAGCGCCGAACAGCACGGATTCGGTCTGCTCGGCGTTGACCACTACCGAGACCACTACGTTGCAGCGCGCGCCCAGGTCGGCCAGCGTGTCGCAGGCGGTGCCGCCTTCTTTGGCGAAATCCCGCGCCACCTCGTGCCGCAGATCGAACACATGGGGTGCGTAGCCTGCGCGGCGCAGTGACTGCGCCATGCCCAGGCCCATGGCGCCCAGGCCCACAAGGCCGACGGCAGGTTGCGATGTACTCATCCGTGATCCTTTTGCGC